>NZ_PQHY01000109.1:0-17876 GCF_003385175.1 Amycolatopsis ruanii | reverse complement strand
CCATCCACCCAGGCGAACTCTCCCCGGCCCACCCCCACAAACCCAGACGTTCGCTGAGCCGTCCGGGGCGTGTTACCCGGCGATCACGTGGTGGGCGGCTCCGTGCCTGATGGTCTTCAGACGTGACTGCGGTGCGTGAAGAATTCACCCAGACCCCCGATCCGCTTCCCCGTGCCGTTCGCCTGGCCGTGCTCGGCGACTCCACCGCCGTGGGCCTCGGCGACCCCGTCCCCGGCGGCTCCTGGCGTGGCGTCGGCCCGCTGGTGGCCGCCGCGCTGGGCATCCCGCCCGCCGGGTACCTCAACACCGCCTTCACCGGGGCCCGGATGCGCTGCGTGCGCACCGGCCAGCTGCCGGCGGCCCTGCACCACCGGCCCGACGTCGCGGTCGTGATCGTCGGCATGAACGACACCCTCCGCTCCGACTTCGACCCCCTCGGCATGGCCCGCGACCTCGAACACGTGGTGACCGCCCTGCAAGCCGTCGGCGCCACCGTCGTCACCATGCGCTTCCACGACCACAGCCGCGTCTTCCGGCTGCCCGGCCCGCTGCGCCGCGCCCTCACCGCGCGCATCACCGAGCTCAACGACGTCATCGAACTCGTCACCCGCCGCCACGGCGCCACCTGCCTCGACCTGGGCTCGCTGCCCGGCGCGTACGACCTCGCCGCCTGGAGCGTCGACCGGCTGCACCCCTCCGAACTGGGCCACCGCCTCCTCGCGCGCGGGGTGACCGAACTCCTCGCCGACGCCGGGATCGCCGTGCCCTCGCCGGTGAGCCTCGTCTGCTCCGGCGGCGTCGCGCCCCGCACCGTCGACCACGTGGGCTGGCTCGTGCTCAAGGGCATCCCGTGGCTGTGGCGCCGCGGCCGCGACCTGCTGCCCTACGCGGCCGCCATCGTGGCCCGGTCGGCGGCCGAGTCCTGGCGCGCCCGGCGCGTCGAGCCCCTGGAACTGGAGGCGGCGCCGCGACCGGCGGAGCAGTGACGGTTTCGTCGGGGGTCCGCATTACGGTGGAGGCGTGCAGGACGAACTCTTCACGGTGAACCCGGACCTGGAGCCGCCGCCGGAGCGCGTGACGCAGCCCCAGACGGCGCCGGTCCCGCCGGGTTCGCCCCTCGCCGTCCGGATGCGGCCGCGCTCGCTCGACGAGGTGGTCGGGCAGCAGCACCTCCTCGGCGAAGGCGCCCCGCTGCGCCGCCTCGTCGAGGGCGCCGCCCCGGCCTCGGTGCTCCTCTACGGCCCGCCCGGCACCGGCAAGACCACCCTCGCCAACCTCGTCTCCACCGCCACCGGCCGCCGCTTCGTCGCGCTGTCCGCGCTCTCCGCCGGCGTCAAGGAGGTCCGCGGCGTCATCGAGGAAGCCCGGCGCCGCCGCCAGTACAACGCCGAGAACACCGTCCTGTTCATCGACGAGGTGCACCGCTTCTCCAAGACCCAGCAGGACGCCCTGCTCGGCGCGGTCGAGGACCGCACGGTCCTGCTCGTCGCCGCCACCACCGAGAACCCGTCGTTCTCCGTCGTCTCCCCGCTGCTGTCCCGCTCGCTCGTGCTGCAGCTCAAACCCCTCACCGACGACGACGTGCGCTTGCTCATCCGCCGCGCGCTGGCCGACGAGCGCGGCCTGGACGGCGAGCTGGAACTCACGCCGGAGGCCGAGGACCACCTCGTCCGCCTGGCCTCCGGCGACGCCCGCCGCGCGCTGACCGCACTCGAAGCCGCCGCCGACGCCGCGTCGGCCACCGAGCACAAGACCATCGACCTGCCGATCGTCGAGTCCACCGTGGACAAGGCGGCGGTGCGCTACGACCGCGACGGCGACCAGCACTACGACGTCATCAGCGCGTTCATCAAGTCCATCCGCGGCTCCGACGTGGACGCCGCGCTGCACTACCTGGCCCGCATGATCGAGGCGGGGGAGGACCCGCGGTTCCTCGCCCGCCGCCTCGTCGTGCACGCCAGCGAGGACATCGGCATGGCCGACCCGACCGCGCTGCAGACCGCGGTCGCCGCCGCGCACGCCGTCCAGTTCATCGGCATGCCCGAGGGCAGGCTCGCGCTGGCCCAGGCCACCATCCACCTCGCCACCGCCCCCAAGTCGAACGCCGTGGTCACCGGCATCGACGCGGCACTGGCCGACGTGCGCGCCGGCCGCCTGGGCACGGTGCCCCCGCACCTGCGCGACGGCCACTACGCGGGCGCGGCCAAGCTCGGCAACGCCCAGGGCTACCGCTACCCGCACGACGTGCCCGAAGGCGTGGTCGCGCAGCAGTACCCGCCGGACGAGGTGGTGGGCGTGGACTACTACCACCCGACGCAACGCGGCGCCGAACGCACGCTGTCCGAGCGCGTGCCCCGGCTGCGCCGCTCGGTGCGCGGCGGCTGACCGGCGCGCCCGGGCCTGCCGATGACCGGGGCGGCATCGTCACGGACACGCCGCGCGAGGCGGTCGCCGGCGCGGGGTCCGCACCACGCCGAGCGATGCCGGCGCTCGGCTCCGGCCCGGAGGGGCCGTCCAGCCACTGACGGCGACGCACGGTAACCTGACCGGCATTCACGCCGCTAGAACCCGAGGAGGGCCCGTGTCGGCAGGGCAGATCGCCGCGTTGATCGCCGCAGGAGCGTTCGTCCTGCTGGTGCTGCTGCTGGCGATCCCGTTGATCAAGCTCGGTCGCACGCTCGACGAGGCGACGATCGCCATCCGCAAGGCGCACCAGAACTCCGACCCGATCCTGATCGGCGCCAACGAGACGATCACCCACGTCAACACCCAGCTCGAGCGCGTCGACGGGATCACCGCGAACGCCCAGGCCGTGAGCGGCAACGTGTCCGCGCTGTCGTCGGTCTTCACCGCGACCCTCGGCGGCCCGCTGGTCAAGACCGCCGCCCTGTCCTACGGCCTGAGCAAGGCCATCCGCTCCCGCCGCAAGAGCAAGGAGCTCGCCGACGGCAAGCACAGCCGGAAGCGGGGCCGCAAGTGAAGCGCCTGTTCTGGCTCGGCGTCGGCGTCGTGACCGGCGTCGCACTGACCCGCAAGGCAGGTCAAACCGCTCGTCAAGCGTCGCCGGCGGGGTTAGCCTCGAACCTGGGTGACGCCGTGTCGGAGCTGGCCGGCGCCATCGGATCGTTCGGCGCGGACGTGCGCGCCGGGATGAGCGAGCGGGAACAGGAGCTGCGTCACATGGTGGAGGACCGGTCCGGGGTGAGCACCCCGCGCGCCTCCGAAGGCCGGCACGCGGCCCGGCGCCCGGCGCGAGCTCGCCGGGCGGAGGGCTGACGCGGCCCAGCCAGCCGCGCCCTCCGCCGACGCCGCAGCCCCTGACACACGCGGCGCCCGCCGCTTCCCCACGAGGACTGACCAGTGGAAACACACGAGATCAACAAGCGGTTCCTGGCGCACTTCCAGGCCAAGGACCACACCCCGGTGCCCAGCGCGTCGCTGATCCTGGACGACCCGACGCTGCTGTTCGTCAACGCCGGCATGGTCCAGTTCAAGCCGTACTTCCTGGGCGAGGTCCCGCCGCCGTACCCGCGCGCGACCAGCATCCAGAAGTGCGTGCGCACCGGCGACATCGACGAGGTCGGCAAGACCACGCGGCACAACACGTTCTTCCAGATGGCCGGGAACTTCTCCTTCGGCGACTACTTCAAGGAAGGCGCGATCGCCAACGCCTGGGAGCTGATCACCAAGTCCTCCGACGACGGCGGCTTCGGCTTCGACCCCGACCGCATCTGGGTCACCGTCTACGAGAACGACTCCGAAGCGGCGGGCCTGTGGCAGAAGGTCGCCGGCATCCCGTCCGAGCGCATCCAGGCGCGCGACGGCCGCGACAACTACTGGGACATGGGCGTGCCCGGCCCCGGCGGCCCGTGCTCGGAGATCTACTACGACCGCGGCCCGGAGTTCGGCCGCGACGGCGGCCCGGTGGTCGACGAGGACCGGTACCTGGAGATCTGGAACCTCGTGTTCATGCAGGACATCCGGGGTGAGCAGAGCCCGAAGTACGGCCACCCGCCGATCGGCGAGCTGCCGAAGAAGAACATCGACACCGGCATGGGCGTCGAGCGCGTCGCCTACCTGCTGCAGGGCGTGGAGAACGTCTACGAGACCGACCTGGTGCGCCCGGTGATCGCGCGCGCCGAGGAGTTCTCCGGCCGCCGCTACGGCGCGAACCACGCCGACGACGTGCGGTTCCGCGTCATCGCCGACCACGCCCGCTCCGGCGTGATGCTGATCGGCGACGGCGTGACCCCGGGCAACGAGGCACGCGGCTACGTGCTGCGCCGCCTGCTGCGCCGCATCGTGCGCTCGGTGCGCCTGCTCGGCGTGCACGAGCCGGTGCTGCCCGAGTTCGCCGCGGTGGTGCGGGACGCGATGGCGCCGTCCTACCCGGAGATCGCGCGCGACTTCGACCGGATCAGCGACGTCATGCGGGTCGAGGAGGAGGCGTTCCTGCAGACCCTGACCAGCGGGTCGCGGATCTTCGACCTCGCCGCGGAGGAGACCAAGAAGGCCGGCGGCGACGTGCTGGCCGGTGACCGCGCCTTCCAGCTGCACGACACCTACGGCTTCCCGATCGACCTGACCCTCGAGATGGCCGCCGAGCAGGGGCTGTCGGTGGACGAGGACGGGTTCCGGACGCTGATGGAGGAGCAGCGCCAGCGCGCGAAGGCCGACGCGGCGGCCCGCAAGAAGGGCCACGGTGACCTGTCGGTCTACCGCGAGCTGCTGGAGCGGCACGGCGAGACCGACTTCCTCGGCTACACCGACCTGCAGGCCGGCGCCAAGGTCATCGGCCTGCTCAAGGACGGCCAGGGCGTGCCGGTCGTGCGCGAGGGCGACAAGGCCGAGCTGATCCTCGACCGCACCCCGTTCTACGCCGAAAGCGGTGGCCAGGTCGCCGACACCGGTGTCCTGCTCGGCTCCGGCGGCGAGGCCAAGGTCGTCGACGTGCAGAAGGTCGTGCCCGGTCTGTGGGTGCACCGCGTCGAGGTGATCGCGGGCGAGATCGGCCTGGACACCGAGGTCACCGGGTCGGTCGACCAGACCCGCCGCGGCTCGATCGCGCGCTCGCACTCGGCCACCCACCTGGTGCACGCCGCGGTCCGCGGTGCCTACGGCCGCCGCGCCGCGCAGGCCGGTTCGCTGAACTCGCCGGGTCGCATGCGGTTCGACTTCACCACTCCCGGCCCGGTCTCCACCGACGTGCTGACCGAGGTGGAGGAGGAGGTCAACGACTACCTCCAGAACGACGTCGAGGTGCAGACCTACACCACGACCAAGGACAAGGCGCTGGAGCTGGGCGCGGTCGCGCTGTTCGGCGAGAAGTACGGCGACAACGTCCGCGTCGTCGACATGGGCGAGTACTCGCGCGAGCTGTGCGGTGGCACCCACGTGGGCCGCATCGGCGAGCTCGGCCTGGTGAAGCTGGTGTCGGACTCCTCGATCGGCTCCGGCGTGCACCGCGTCGAGGCGCTGGTCGGCACCGACGCGCTCAAGCACGTGCGCAAGGAGCAGCTGCTGGTCTCGCAGCTGGCGAACACCTTCAAGGTGCCCAGCGACGCGCTGCCCTCCCGCATCGAGGACGTGCTGACCCGCCTGCGCAACGCGGAGAAGGAGATCGCCCAGCTGCGCACCCAGCAGGTGCTCGGCTCGGCCGGCTCGCTCGCGGACAAGGCGACCGACGTCCAGGGCGTGTCGCTGGTCGCGGAGAAGCTCGACGGCGACATCGACGCGGGCGCGCTGCGCTCGCTGGCCCAGGAGGTCCGCAACCGGCTCGGCTCGCGCCCCGGTGTGGTCGCGTTGTTCGCGCCGCAGGGCGAGAAGCTCAGCTTCGTCGTGGCCACCACGGCCGCGGCCCGCGACAAGGGCTTCGCGGCGGGCAAGCTGGTGCCGGCCTTCGCGGAGGCGGTCGGCGGCCGCGGCGGCGGCAAGCCGGACCTCGCGCAGGGCGGCGGCAGCAACCCGGCGGGTATCGAGCAGGCCATCACGGCGCTGCGTGGCGCGGTCGCGGCAGGGTGACCGCACGGAAACCGGACCGCCCCGGGGAGCACGATCCCGGGGCCGGCCGGCGGCTCGGCGTCGATGTCGGATCCGTCCGGGTCGGGGTGGCGCTCAGCGATCCCTCGCCGGTCCTCGCCAGCCCGCTGGTTACCCTGTCGCGTGATGCGAACAGCGACAGCGATCTCGAGCAGCTTGCCGCACTGGTGGCCGAACACGAGGTGGTGGAGGTGATCGTGGGACTGCCCCGCACACTCGCCGACCGCCACGGACCGGCTGCGGAGATCGCCGCCGGCTACGCCGCCGCGGTCGCCGGGCGGATCGCGCCGGTCCCGGTGCGGCTCGCCGACGAGCGCCTCACCACGGTCAGCGCGTCCCGCATGCTGTCCCAGCGGGGCGTGAAGGGCCGCAAGCAGCGCGCGGTGGTCGACCAGGCCGCCGCCGTGGAGATCCTGCAGGGCTGGCTCGACGCCCGGGCCGCCCACCGGGCACGGGCGGGTGAGGCGTGAGCGAGCAGCCCCCGCACCCCGGTTCCCCGCGTCCCGATTCCCCGCGTGCCGATTCCCCACGTGCCGGGGCGCCGCGGCGTCGTCCGCCCGTGCCCCCGCCGCCGCCGGTCCCGCCGCGCGGCGCGGACCGGGCCATGCCCGCACGCCGTCCCGGCGCGCCGCGTCACGCGCGCCCCGAGACGCCCCAGCCACCGCCGCCGGCGCCGCCGCAGGCACCGCCGCCGATGGCGCCGCGACGCCCGCCCGTGCGCCGTCCCGCGCCGGCCGACCACGGCCTCGATCTGTTCGACGAGCGGCCCCCGCCGCCGCGTCCCCGCCGGCCGCGCCAGCCGCCGCCGGACGAGTCGCCGACCGAGATCATCCACCTCGAGGACGACTACGACTACGACGAGTACGACGACTACCCGGAGAACGCCGACGAGGAGCGCGCCGAGCCCGAGTACATCGAGCCGGCCGACGACGATCCGGCCGAGCCGGAACGCCGCCGCAAGCCGGTGCGCTGGCTGGTCGCGCTCGTCGTGCTCGCGCTCATCGGCGGCGGCGCCTGGTACGGCATCGACGCCGTCTTCGGTTACGACGACTACGAGGGCAGCGGCGAGTCCGACGTCCTGATCGAGATCAGCGCGGGCGACTCGACCGGCGCGATCGGGCAGGAACTGGCCGGGGCCGGGGTCGTGGCCAGCGCGAAGGCGTTCGTGAAGGCCAGCGAGGACAACTCGAAGGTGCTGAGCCTGCAGCCCGGCTACTACGTCGTGAAGACGAAGATGTCCGGCGCCGCGGCGGTGGCGAGGCTGACCCAGGACGGCTCGCGCGTCGGCGTGCTGCAGGTGCGTGCCGGGACCCAGCTGGACGACATCACCCAGCCCGACGGCACGGTCACGCCCGGCGTGTTCTCGCTGCTGTCGAAGGCCTCCTGCGCGCAGCTGAACGGCCAGAGCACGTGCATCCCGGTCGAGCAGCTGCGCGACACCGCGGCCAAGGCCGACCTGAAGGCACTGGGCGCGCCGGACTGGGCCGTGCCGGTGATCTCCGGGTCCACCGACGCCCGCCGCATCGAGGGCCTGGTCGCCCCCGGGGTCTACGACGTCAAGCCCGGCTGGTCGGCCGAGGAACTGCTGTCCTACGTGCTCAAGACGTCGGCCACCCGGATCCAGAGCGCCGGGCTGGCCGCGACGTCGAAGTTCCAGGGCCGCACGCCGTACGAGACGCTGATCGTCGCCTCGCTCATCGAGCGGGAGGGCGTCAAGCAGGACTTCGAGAACATCGGGCAGGTCATCTACAACCGGCTCGCGCAGAACATGCGGCTGCAGCTGGACTCGACGGTGAACTACCTGCTGGACAAGCCGGTCGTGACCACCACCGACGAGGACCGCAACCGGCCCGGCCCGTACAACACGTACAAGATCCCGGGGCTGCCGCCGACGCCGATCTCCTCGCCCAGCCCGGAGGCCATCGACGCGGCGGCCAACCCCACCCAGGGCACCTACGTGTACTTCGTCAAGTGCGAGAAGAACGGCCTGTCCTGCTTCGCCTCGGACCTCCCCGAGCACGAGCAGAACAAGACCCTGGCGAGGCAACGCGGTGCCTACTGAGCCGGTGCCTACCGAACGCAGGGCCGCGGTGCTGGGCAAGCCGGTGGCGCACTCGCTGTCGCCGGTCCTGCACCAGGCGGCGTACGCGGCACTGGGATTGCACGGGTGGACCTACGACCGCGTCGAGATGGACGCCGAGGGTCTGCCCGGGTTCGTGCGCGGGCTCGGCCCGGAATGGGCCGGCCTGTCGGTCACCATGCCGGGCAAGCGGGCCGCGCTGGACTTCGCGAGCGAGGCCACGCCACGGGCGGTGGCCGCGGGCGCGGCCAACACGCTGGTGCGGACCGCCGGCGGGTGGCTGGCCGACTGCACGGACGTCGACGGGGTCGCCGGTGCGCTGCGGTGCGCGGGCGGTTTCACCGGCGGGGACACCGGTCTGGTCCTCGGCGCGGGCGGCACGGCGGCCGCGACCGTCGTGGCGTTCGCGGCCCTGGGCGTCCGGCGCGCGGTGCTCGTGGTGCGCGACCCGGCGCGGGCGCGGGAGACCGTCGAGGCGGCCGGCCGGGCCGGTATCGAGGCCGACGTGCGCGGGTGGGCCTCGGCGGACTTCGGCAAGCTCGCCGCCGACTGCGCGGTGCTGGTGAGCACCGTCCCGCCCGCGGCGGTCGCGGAGCACGCGGCCGAGCTGGCCGCGGCGCCGTGCGTGCTGGACGTCATCTACCACCCGTGGCCCACACCGCTGGCCGAGGCCGGCGCCGGCCGGGTCGCCACCGGACTGGACATGCTGCTGCACCAGGCGTTCGGGCAGGTCGAGCACTTCACCGGACGGCCCGCCCCGCGCGAGGCGATGCGGGACGCCCTGCGCGCGGCCACGGGCGGCATCCTGCCGCTGCCCCTGGACTAGCGTGAGCACCATGAAGATCGTGGTGCTGGACGACTATCAGGACGTCGCGCGGAGCCTCGCGGACTGGGATTCGCTGGGAGCCGAGGTCGAGGTGATCACCTCCTACCTCGGGGACCACGACGAGCTGGTCCGGCGGCTGGCCGGCGCCGAGGTCGTCGTCGCGATGCGGGAGCGCACGCGGTTCACCGCCGAGCTGCTGGAGCGGCTGCCCGACCTGAAGCTGCTGGTCAGCACCGGCCGCCGGAACGCGGCCATCGACCTCAAGGCCACCGAGCGGCTGGGCGTCACGGTGTGCGGCACCGGCTACCTGCCGCACCCGACGGCCGAGCACACCTGGGCGCTCATCCTCGCCGCGCACCGCCACCTGGAGACCGAGCTGGCCGCCATGCGCGACGGCGCGTGGCAGTCCACCGTGGGCGCCGGCCTGCACGGCAAGACGCTCGGCCTGCTCGGGCTCGGCAACCTCGGCCAGCGGGTGGCGAAGATCGGCCAGGCGTTCGGCATGGAAACCATCGCCTGGAGCCAGAACCTGACCGCCGAGCGGGCCGCCGAGCACGACGTCACCGCGGTGTCCAAAGAGGACCTGTTCGCGCGTGCGGACGTCCTGTCGGTGCACCTGGTGCTGTCCAAGCGCACCCGCGGTCTCGTCGGCGCGGCCGAGCTGGCCGCGATGAAGCCGGGCGCGCTGCTGGTCAACACCTCGCGCGGCCCGATCGTCGACGAGCAGGCGCTGCTGGACGCGCTGCGGGCGCGCCGCATCCACGCGGCGCTGGACGTCTACGACATCGAGCCGCTGCCGGCCGACCACCCGCTGCGCGCGATGCGCAACGCCACCCTGACCCCGCACCTGGGCTACGTGACGCGCGAGGTGTACGAGATCTTCTACCGGGACGCGGTCGAGGACATCGCTGCCTGGCGCGACGGCAACCCGGTGCGGGTCATGACGCTGTGACGGGGCGCCTCCCCGCGGGGAGAGGCGCCCCTGGCCGGCTCAGCGGACGATCGTGCCGCTGGAGCTGATGCGGTTGCTGATGTTGCTGGAGAAGGACTGCACCTCGGCGTAGACACCGGGGTAGTCCGGCCGGGCGCAGCCTTCGCCCCAGCTCACGATCCCGACCTCGACCCACTCGCCGGCCGCGTTCTTCTTGACCATCGGGCCGCCCGAGTCGCCCTGGCAGGTGTCCGTGCCGCCCTCCGGGTAGCCGGCGCACAGCTCGTAGGCCGGCTGGAGATCGCTGCCGTAGGACTGCTGGCAGGTGGAGTCGCTGACGTAGGGCACGGTCGCGTACTTGAGGTAGCGCGACTGGCCGCCGCCCTCGACGGTGGCGCCCCAGCCCATGATGGTGAAGGTGCCGCTGTTGAGGGAGGTGTCGCCGGGCGCGGCGAACTTCAGCGTCGGCGCGGACGGGGCGGAGGCCAGTTCGATCAGCGCCCAGTCCTGCGCGCCGGTGCTGGCGTAGGCGGGGCTGCGGTAGACGTAGGTCGACTTGATCGACTGGCCGCCGCTGCTCTGCAGGTCCACCTTGCCGATCGTGGCGGTGATGCTGGAGTTGGTGCCGGTCCGGGACACGCAGTGCGCCGCGGTCAGCACGACCCGGGGTGCGACGAGCGCGCCGCCGCAGCCCATGGACAGCCGCACCATCCACGGGAACTGGCCCTGGGTGGCGTTGGTGCCGCCGACGACGAACGGCGTGACCGTGTCACCGGCCGGTTGCGCGGCCTGCGCCGGGGTCAGCGCCGCGATGTCCGCGGTGGCGAACGCGGCGGTCGTCAGAATGGCCCGCCGGATTGTTTTGCGCAGTGATTTCCGCATTGTCAGACCCCCGCCGTCCGAGTGATCCAGGATCGGTTCGCGGCGACGCTGCCGTAGATTTGCGAAGAACTGCCGTCCGCCATCGACGCCACGCCCACCTGCACGCCATTGGCCATTTGGGGGCCGCCGGAATCGCCCTTCCAGGCCACGCCGTTCACGCCGGTGGAGCAGATCGCGCGGCCGCCGTAGGCGTCGGTGCAGCTGCCGCCGATGCGCGTGTTGCGCACGGTCGCGGTCTTGAGCTGCTCGGCCGCGGAGCCGTCGTAGCTGGTGCGGCCCCAGCCGTAGATGGAGTTCGTGCTGCCGACCGCCTGGCCGGCGCCGGCCAGCCGGGCGTAGGTGGTGCTGATCGAAGTGCCGAGCTGGAGCAGGGCGAAATCGCTGCTGGGGTTGGCGACCTGGCGCGTCACGGTCGCGGTGACGCCGCCGGAGGAGCGGTACACGCTGCCGACGCGCACGGTCATGCCCGAGCCGAGGCAGTGCTTGGCGGTGAGCACCCACCGCGACGCGATGATGGTGCCCGAGCAGTTGAACTGACCGTCGACGAACACGGCCGCCGCCCACGGCGCGCTCGACACGGTGCTGCCCCCGACGATGAACGGTTCGACGGCCGGTCCCGCGGCGAATGCGGGAGCGGCGCCGCCCGCGGCGATCCCGGCCGCGGCGAGAACGGTGGAAATCCACCGGAAAATGCGCATGACGAATAAACCTCCGCAGGGGTGAGGTATTCGCGCCCGACGATGTGCGCGACAGGCAGAAGTTAGCGCGAGAAGAACCCGACGAAAGTCGTCAATGCGGATCGGGTGGCCGGGAACGACCCGGATGGCCTACGACCAGTGGCCGGTCACCCGGCGCGCAGTTCGGCGAGCACGGCGTCGGTGAACGGCGGCCACGCCTCGATCGCCCAGGGGCCGAAGTCCAGGTCCGTCAGCACGACGCACGCGGCGGCCGCGTCCGGGTCCACCCACAGGAACGTGCCGGACTGGCCGAAGTGCCCGAACGTCCGCGGCGAGCTGCCCGCTCCGGTCCAGTGTGGACTCTTCGAGTCGCGGATCTCGAAGCCCAGCCCCCAGTCGTTGGGCTTCTGGTGCCCGAGCCCGGGCAGCACCCCGCTCAGCCCGGGGAAGGCGACGGCGGTCGCCGCGCGCAGGGTGGCCGGGTCGAGCAGCTTCGGCGCCTGCAGCTCGGCCGCGAACCGCACCAGGTCGTCCACGCTGGACACCCCGCCCGCGCCGGGGGAGCCCGCCAGCCGGGTCGACGTCATGCCGAGCGGGGCGAGCACGGCCTCCGACAGGTACTCGGCGAACGGGATGCCGGAGTGCTCGGCCAGCGCGTCGCCGAGGACCTGGAAGCCGGCGTTGGAGTACATGCGCCGCGTGCCGGGCGGGGCCATCACGCGGTCGGAGTCGAAGCCGAGGCCCGCGGTGTGCGCGAGCAGGTGCCGGATCGTCGCGCCCTCCGGCCCGGCGGGCGTGTCCAGCTCGACCACGCCCTCCTCGACGGCGATCAGCGCCGCGTACGCCGTGAGCAGCTTGGTCACCGAGGCCAGCCGGAACGTGCGCGCGGTGTCGCCGTGGCTGCCCGCCACCGTTCCGTCCGCCCGCACCACGGCCGCCGCCGCGTGCGGGGCAGGCCACTGATCGATCCGCTCCAGGCTCCGCATACCGCAAAGCCTAAACGGCGGCTGTCCCGCGCCGGGGACAGCCGCCGCCGGATCAGGCGTCGAGGTCGCTGGCGACCAGTTCGGCGACCGCGTCCACCGCGGCCTCCGCCCCGTCGCCCTCGGCGGCGATGACCACCTCGTCACCGTGGCCCGCGGCCAGCGTCATCAGGCTGAGCAGGCTCCCGGCCGGCACCGGGTCGGCACCGTCCTTGGCGATCGTCACCGGCACCGCCTGCGCGGCCGCCGTCTTGGCGACCAGGGCGGCGGGGCGGGCGTGCAGGCCCACCTTGCTGGCGACCGTCACACGTCGTTGCGGCATGTCGTCCCTTTCCTCACTTGCTGGGCGTGCCGGCGTCGGCGGCGGGCTGTTCGGCGTCGTCCTCCCGGCCCGGCGTGCGCAGGTTCCACTTCGTGATCACCCACCGGAACAGGAAGTAGTAGATGGCCGCGTAGACCAGGCCGATCGGGATCAGCAGCCACGCCCGGTTCGCCGCCGGCGCCGAGGAGTTCAGCGCGAAGTCGATGAACCCGGCCGAGAACGAGAACCCGAGGTGGATGTCCAGCGCGTTGCAGATCGCCAGAGACAGGCCGGTCAGCACGGCGTGGATCAGGTACAGCGGCCACGCGACGAACATGAACGCGAACTCGATCGGCTCGGTCACGCCGGTCAGGAACGAGGTGAACGCACCGGCGATCATGATGCCGCCGACGACCTTGCGCTGACCCGGCCGCGCGGTCTGCCAGATCGCCAGCGCGGCGGCGGGCAGCGCGAACATGAAGATCGGGAAGAAGCCGGTGGTGAAGGCGCCGGCGTTGGGGTCGCCGTTGAAGAAGTTGGTGATGTCGCCGCCGTCGAAGATGAACCACACCGGCACGTTGATCAGCTGGTGCAGGCCGATCGGCAGCAGCAGCCGGTTGAGCAGGCCGTAGATCCCGCCGCCCACGACGGCGTTGCCGGTCACCGCGTCACCGAGCCACTGCATCGCGTTGTCCACGGCCGGGAAGACCAGGCCGAACACGACGCCGATCAGCAGCAGCACCAGCGAGTTGACGATCGGCACGAACCGGCGGCCGCCGAAGAACGCCAGGTAGGGCGGCAGCTTCACGCGGTGGAACCGCTGCCACAGCACCGCGGTGACCAGGCCGACCACGATGCCGCCGAGCACGCTGTAGGGCCACTTGATCGGCTGCAGGTACCAGCCCTCCTTGAAGCCCTCCAGGTCGCTGACCGGCGCGAACACCTGCACGACCTTGTTGAACACCACGAACCCGACCACGGCGGCGACCCCGGTCGAGCCGTCCCCCTTGCGCGCGAAGCCGACGGCGATGCCGACCGCGAACAGCAGCGGCAGCCAGTCGAACAGGCCACCACCGGCCGCGGCGAGCACGGCGGCGACCTTGTCCCAGCCGAGGCCGTCCTTGCCGAGCAGGTCGTCCTGCCCGAGCCGGCTCAGCAGGCCGGCCGCGGGCAGGGTGGCGATGGGAAGCATGAGGCTGCGGCCGAAGCGCTGCAGCCCCGCCATCCCCCTGCCTTTGCCCTTGGTTCCATCTGCGACGGTGGCGCTCACGGGTTACCTCCGTGTTCGGCGGGGACTGTGCGATCGAGTTGCATGGACACCTGGTACCGGTCGCCCCGGTACCACGAGGTCATGTCCTCCACGGGGACTCCGGACGCGCTGGAGACCCGGCGGAAGACCAGGAGCGGGTCGCCGGTGCGGATGCCGAGCAGCCGCGCGGTCTCCCGGTCCGCCGCTTCCGACCACACCGTCTGGCGGGCGTGGTCCAAGCGGAGGTCGTAGTGCTGCGCGAGTTGCGCGTACAGCGAGGAGGTCAGGTCCAGATCCGGCAGCCCGGGCACCCGGCCCGGGTGGTACCAGCCGCGCTCGACGGCCAGCGGGGTGCCGTCCGCGCGGCGGCGGCGCACCAGCCGGTAGGCCGGTTCGCGCGGGCCCAGCCCGAGAGCGCCGGCGGTCTCCACCGGTGGGTTCTCCAGGCCGCAGTGCAGCAGCTCGGTGGCCGGGGTGAGGCCGCGGCGGCGCATGTCGTCGGTGAACGACATCAGGTAGAGCTGCAGCTCCATGCGCCGCGTGGCGGTGAAGGTGCCCTTGCCGCGGGCGCGGGTGAGCAGGCCCTCCTCGACGAGCTTGCCGATCGCGGAGCGGACCGTCAGCCGGGACACCTGGTAGCGCTCGGCCAGCTCGCGCTCGGACGGGATCGGCGACCCCGGCGGCAGCTCGCGCTCGATGCTGCGCCGCAGGATCTCCCGCAGCTGCGCGTGTTTCGGCGTCGGCCCGTCCACCACGCGGTCGGCGGTGGTCGCGGTCTGCGCCATGCCACCTCCAGGTTTCGGGTTGGTTTCCGGGGTCGCACCGGACGCCGGGAATTGGTACGTTCCGGTCTAGACCATTTCTTGATGGGGCAGAATGCTCCGCTACCCGGGCGGGTGTCAACCACCGTTACGGGTTCGTGTTCGGCAAGCAGAGAAGGAGGCCGCCGTGGCGGACGACAGGCCGGAACAGATCCTCGCGGCACTGGGCGGCGCGGACAACGTCGTCGAGATCGAAGGCTGCATCACGCGGCTGCGGTGCGAGCTCGAGGACGGCTCGCTGGTGGACGAGGCCGCGCTCAAGGCGGCCGGCGCGCACGGCGTGATGAAGATGGGCTCGGTGGTGCAGGTCGTCGTCGGCCCCGAGGCGGACACCATCGCCAGCGACATCCAGGACCTGATGTGAGCCTGACCGTGCAGAGCCCGGTGCCGGGCCGCGTCACGCCCATGTCCGAGGTGCCCGACCCGGTGTTCGCGCAGTCGATGGTCGGTCCCGGGGTCGCGGTGCTGCCCGCGGGCGGGCGGCAGGACGCGCTCAGCCCGGTCGACGGGACGGTGGTGACGCTGCACCCGCACGCGTTCGTCGTCGCGACCGAGGGTGGTCAGGGGGTGCTGGTGCACCTGGGCATCGACACGGTCAAGCAGAAGGGCGAGGGCTTCACGCTGCACGTCGTGAAGGGCGAGTCGGTGCGCGCCGGGCAGCCGCTGATCAGCTGGGACCCGGACGCGGTCGCCGCGGCGGGGTACTCACCGGTGGTGCCGGTGGTGGCGCTCGACGCGGACGCCGCGGCGCTGTCCGGGGTGCTCACCGGCGGCACCGTCGACGCCGGCGAGCAGCTCTTCGCCTGGGACTAAGCCGTCACCACGTTCTGCCCCTCGACCTTGACCGGGATCGGGGTCAGGCCGGTCTCCGCCGGGCCCTTCTCCAGCGCGCCGGTCAGGGTGTCGAACTCCGAGCCGTGCAGCGGGCACTTGATTGCGTCGCCTTCGGGGGCCACCGTCGCGCCCTGGTGCGGGCACACCGCGCTGAAGCAGGCCGCGGTGGTGTCGGTGGGGCGGGCGAGGATGGCCGGCTTGCCGTCGACCGTGACCGACTTGGCCTGGCCGACCTCGACGTCGCCCAGCGCCGCGACGGTGGTGCCGGACGGGGCGGCCGGGGCCGGGCCGGTGTTCTGGCTGCTTCCGGACGTGCCGCTGTCGCCGCCACCGCAGGCGGCCAGGACCACGGTGCCCGCGGCGGCGCCGGCCACGGCGACCCCGGTCGTCAGGACGGTACGGCGGGTGGGTGAGTGAGCAGTCATGCCCGGTGACACGACCGAGGGCCCCGGCGGGTTCAATCCGGCGGCGGATTGAACCCGATCGCGTTCCGCCCCGTGGTGAACGGTGCAAGGATCGCCGGTGGAGGAGGTCGGGTCATGGTCGCGTGGCTGTTGCGGATCCTGGTGGTCCTCGGGCTGCTCGGATCCGCGTGGGTGCACTGGGACCTGTGGGCCAACGAGGGCTTCGACTCGATCGACGTGATCGGGCCGTTGTTCCTGGTTAACGTCGTCGCCGGGGTGGTCATCGCGCTGGCCGTGCTGTTCTGGCACCACTGGCTGCCGGTGCTGGCCGCGATCGGGTTCGGCGCCGTGACGCTGGGCGCGTACCTGATCTCGCTGACGCCCGGCGGGCTGTTCGGCGTGCGGGAGCAGTTCGCCACGTCCGCCGAGACCTGGGGCGTGGTCACCGAGGCCGGGTGCGTCGTGTTCGGCGTGGCGTTGCTGTTCGCGCAGCGGGTGCGGCGGAAGCAGAGCGTGCCGGCGTGACCGGCGGCGCGGAAGACCAGTTGATGCGGGCGCTGCACGAGTACCACGCGGCCGCCCTCTGGTCCTACGCGCTGCGCCTGACCGGCGGGGACCGGGCCCGCGCCGAGGACGTCGTGCAGGAGACGCTGCTGCGGGCGTGGAAGCATCCCCGGGTGCTGGACCAGACGCGGGGGTCGGCGCGGGCGTGGCTGTTCACGGTGGCGCGCCGCATCGCGATCGACGACTGGCGGTCGGCCGCCCACCGGTCGGAGGTGACCACCGCTTCGCCGCCCGAGCTGGCCACGCCGGACGACACCGACCGGGCGCTGCAGGGCTGGCTGGTGGTGGAGGCGTTGAAGGAGTTGTCCGCGGCGCACCGCGAGGTGCTGCTGCTGTGTTACTTCCAGGGTTTCTCGGTCGCCGACGCGGCCGCGCGGCTCGGGATTTCCGCCGGGACGGTCAAGTCCCGGACGCACTACGCGCTGCGGGCGCTGAAGCTCGCGCTGGAGGAGAAGGGGGTGACCCGGTGACCGAGCCCGACGAGTTCGTGCCCTACGACGCGGCGTATGTGCTGGGCGCCCTCTCACCGGAGGACCGCGCCGCCTACGAGGCGCACCTGCGAGGGTGTGCGGCGTGTTCCCGCGCGGGGGCCGAGCTGGCCGGCCTGCCCGGGCTGTTGTCGCAGGTGACGCCGGACATGGTCGAGGCGGAGCCGCCGCCGGACCGGGTGCTGCCGGCGCTGCTGCGCGGGGTGCGGCGCGCCCGGCGCCGGCGAGTGCTGACGACGTTCGGGGTGGCGGTGGCCGCTGCGGCGGCGGTGCTGGTGGCGATCTTCGCACCGCAGCCGGATGCCGGTGGTGGGACAGCGATGACGCCCCTGGGCGCCTACCCGGTCCAGGCGACGGCCGCGGTGGCCGAGGTGTCGGGCGGTAGCCGGGTGGACATGTCGTGCAGCTACCGGGGCGCCTACCAGGGCGCGGGGTACCTGCTGGTGGCCGTGCGGGCGGACGGCTCGGAGTTCGAGCTGGCGACCTGGAACGCCGCCCCGGACCGGGACGCGCGGATCTCGGTGGGCACCGACCTGCCGCCCGAGGAGATCAAGGCGCTGGAAATCCGCACGACGAGCGGGGTGCCGCTGCTGCGGTGGCAGCCGTGAGGGTTTGGTTGTGCCCCCCTTTGCCGGGCGCGGCGGGCGGTGGTTGGGCCCCCTTTTTTTTTGGCTCTTTGTACTGATGTGTGGGTGGGTCTGCCCAGGTAGCGGAGGGGCACGTCGTTGCTGGGTCTAGGTTTCTGAGCTGTCGAGGAACAGAAACCGGATAGACGGAGAACGACGTGCCCGCTGCCA
>NZ_PQHY01000108.1:0-17933 GCF_003385175.1 Amycolatopsis ruanii | reverse complement strand
ACCGCGTTGACGACCTCAGCCTTCAATTCCGGCGAGTACTTTCTCGGTCTCCTTGCCATGAAACACTCCTCCGGGCTCCTCCGCCAGTCTACTTGGAAGACGTGTCCGGAGACCTCGGAGCACATCAAAAGAGTACCTTGACAACCCCTGATCGGCCGCAGAACCGGGCTGTGGATCGGGGAGCGGGGGAGGGCTGGGCGGCAGGTGGGTCACCTGCCGTTGCCGGGCGTCACAAACCGCCACCCGGCAACGCAAAGCACCAACCCCCACGAGCCACCCCTCTCCCGCAACCCGATCCCCAGCCAAATCGGTTGCCGAGCAGTCGGGTCAAGGTACTCTTTCCCGCCTTGACGCGACTTCTCGGCAACCGAACAATTGAAGATCGGGTTCGGGAGGGGCAGATCGGGGCGTAGCGAAGCGAAGCCGGCGCAGTTCAGCCACCCGCGTAGCGGCTACGAAACTTTCGACGGATGCGTAGCCAACGGCATCACCCGAATATCCATGTACGGGAACAACGGCAACCCCGACAACAGCTCGTGCAGCTCGTCGTTCGACCCCACGTCGAAGATCGAGATGTTCGAGTACTCACCCACGATGCGCCACAGGTGCGGCCACTTCCCCTCCCGTTGCAGCTGCTGGCTGTACGCCTTCTCCCGGGCGACGATGTCCGCCCGCACCGACGGGTCCATATCGGACGGCAACCGAACATCCATCCGGACGTGGAACAACATGGGTGAGTCCTCCAGAGACGATCAAGCGGGGTCGAGCACGAAACCGTAGGACACCGTCTCGCCGCCGTCGCCCGGTTTCGGGTCCAGCAGCAGCTCCGGCTTGACCGCCGAGGCGATGTCGTCCTCATTGTGCTCGTCGCCGGGGAAGTACAGCTGCGCGGTCAGCAGTTCGTGGCCCGGCGCGGACACCTTGACGTGCAGGTGCGCCGGGCGCCACGCGTGCCAGCCCGCGGCGGCGATGAGCTTGCCGCACGCGCCGTCGGTCGGGATCTGGTACGGCGCGGGCCGCACGGTGTGGATCTCGAACGAGCCGTCCTCCGCCACCGAGAAGGTGCCGCGCAGATTCCACTCCGGGATGCCCGGCGCGAACTGCGAGTACAGGCCGTCGGCGTCGGCGTGCCACAGCTCGACCTTCGCGTCCTTCAGCGGCGTACCATCGACCGAGGTGACCGTGCCGGTCCACACCAGCGGCGTGCCGCCCTCGTCCGCGCGCATCGGCACCGAGCCGCGCGAGCCCTGCTCGGGCGCGCCGGGCACGTAGTACGGGCCTTCGATCGTGCCCTTGTTGCCCTTGCGGTGCGCGGTGGCGACCTCCTCCACCACGTGCTCCACCCACACGTCCAGGAACAGCGGCCATTCGCCGTCCTCGCCGACCTGGATCAGCCACGCCTTCAGCGCGTTGTACTCGTCGTAGGTGACCTTGTGCTTGCGGATCGTCTCGTGCACCGCCGACAGCACCTCACGGGCGAGCGTCGACACCCGCTCCTTCGGGGTGCCGGCCACGGCGGCGAACTTGTCCGTCTTGAACCGCTGCGTGGCGCTGGCCCCCGATTCGGCGGCCGCGGGAGCGTGGTGGGTGGCGGTCATGGGATCCTCCTTGATTCCTTGATATCCGGGGAAGTTTCAGCGGTCCTGGCGGTAGCGGTCGAGCTTGGCCGGGTCGATCTCGATCCCGAGCCCGGCGCCGGGCCGGATGTGCAGCTCACCGTCGTGGATCTCCAGCGGTTCGGTGAGCAGGTCGTCGCTCATGTCGAGGAAGTTGGACAGCTCGCCCGCCCGCCGCGAGGTGAGCGCGTAGGACGCGCCGAACGCGACGGTGCACACCGAACCGATCTGGCCGTCGATCTGGTTGCCCATCACGACCTCCAGGCCCAGCCCCTCGGCGAGGTGGTGCACGCGCTGCGAGTGGGTGAAGCCGGTGCGCGCGGTCTTGATGCTGATCGCGGTGGCCGAGCCGGCCAGGATCTCGCGGGTCACGTCGGCCGGGGTGACGGCCGATTCGTCGGCGATGAACGGCACGTCCAGCTGCGACACCAGCCAGCGGCGGCCCAGCACGTCGTCGGCCGGGCACAGCTCCTCGGCGAACAGCAGGCCGAGGTCGGCCATCTCCTTCATCGCCACGGCCGACTCCGAGGCGGTCCAGCCCCGGTTGCCGTCCACGTACAACTCGACGTCGTCGCCCATGCCCTCGCGCAGGGCCCGCACCACGGCGGTGTCCAGGGAGACCGGGCGGCGCCCGACCTTGACCTTGAACGTGGTGATGCCGTGCTCGTCGCGCATGCGCTGGGCTTCGGCGACCATCGCCGACGGCTCGTCGAACCCGAGCATGTGCGACACGCGCATCCGGTCGGTGTAGCCGCCGAGCAGCTCGGTGACCTGCACGTCCAGGGTGCGGCCGAGCGCGTCCCACACGGCCATGTCGATGGCCGCCTTCGCGGCCGGGTTGCCGACCGTGCGCGCCAGGCGCGAGGCCATGGTCTCGCGTTCGAGCAGGGTCAGGCCGGTCACCTGCGGGGCGAAGATCTTCTCGATCACCGCGATGATCCCGGCCTGCGTCTCGCCGTAGGTGAACGGCCGCGGCGGCGCCTCGGCCACGCCGGTGATCCCGTCGTCGGTGTGCACCCGCACCAGCACGTGCTCGGCCACGTGCACCTCGCCGGAGGCGAACTTGAGCGGTTTGCGGTACGGGATGGCGAACGGGATCGCCTCCACGCGCGTGATCTTCATCGGCTGACCTCGGATGCTTGTGGTTGCGGAGCGAGGGCGGCCTCGAGGACGTCGAGGACCGACCGGACGAGCGGGGAGTCGTTGTCGCGGCGCCAGGCGAGGGCGAGTTCGACCGTGCCGGCGTCGGCGAGGTCGCGGAACACGACCACGGCGAGGGGCAGCGCGCGGGCCGACGCGGGCACCACCGCGACGCCGAGCCCGCCGGCGACCAGCGCCAGCAGCACCGCCGTGCCGGCCGCTTCGTGCTCGCGGCGCGGGCTGAACCCGGCGGCCTGGCAGCTGCGCATGACGGCGTCGTTGACCACGGAGTCCTTGCTGGCGTAGCTGATGAACCCCTCCGTGCGCAGGTCGGCCACCGACACCGCGGGCTCGACCGCGAGCCGGTGGTCGGCGGGCACGGCGAGGATCAGCGGCTCGACCTCCAGGGTGTGCAGCTCGATGTCCTCGCCCTGCGCGGGCGGGCGCAGCACGGCCAGGTCGAGGCCGCCGTTGCGGAGCCCGTCGCACTGGGCCGGGGTGAGCAGGTCCGCGTGCACCTCGACGGCCACCCCGGGCAGGTCCCGCTTGACCGCAGGGGCGATGCGCGGCAGGTGCGAGAACGCCGAGGTGCCGGTGAACCCGACCCGGACCAGGCCCAGGCGGCCGTCGGCGATGCGGCGCACGCCGCGGACGCTGTCCTCGACCGTGTCCAGCACCCGGCGCGCCTCGGCCAGCAGGAACTCACCCGCCGGGGTGAGCCGGACCTGCCGGGTGGTGCGGGTGAACAGGGGCGCGCCCAGCTCGGCCTCCAGCTGGCGGATCGCGTGCGACAGGGCCGGCTGCGCCATGTGCAGGCGCTCGGCGGCCTTCCCGAAGTGGCAGGTGTCGGCCACGGCGGTGAAGTACCGCAGATGACGCAGCTCCATCGCCGGCCTCCTTCCCGCTCCTCGTGGATTCATTCACCGTAGGTACGGATATTGAGTCAAGACAAGGAGCGATTCGGTCTGGATTGATCGATGCTATCGATTAATAGCACCCTGGGTCAGGACTAGGTAATCGCCCGGTGTGACTGGGGCCACGGGTTGTCATGGTCGGGGGAACACGCAGAGCCGAGCAGTGCCGCTGAGGCCGTTGGAGGTTTCCATGACCGAGACCGTGGACCACGTGTCGGCCGTCCTCGCCGACGCCGTCGTGGAGGACCGCGAGGCCGGAATCTACCGCGCGAACCGCCGGATCTTCACCGACGAGGAGATCTTCGAACTCGAGATGAAGCACATCTTCGAGGGCAACTGGATCTACCTCGCCCACGAGAGCCAGATCCCGAACCCGGGCGACTACTTCACCACCTACATCGGACGGCAGCCGGTGGTGATCACGCGCGACTCCGGCGGCGAGCTGCACTGCCTGATCAACGCCTGCGCGCACCGGGGCGCGATGATCTGCCGCCGCAAGACCGACAACCGGATGACCCTGACCTGCCCCTTTCACGGCTGGACCTTCCGCAACGACGGCAAGCTGCTCAAGGTCAAGGACCCCGACGGCGCCGGGTACCCGGCCTCGTTCAACACCGGCGGCTCGCACGACCTGAGCCGCGTGGCCCGCTTCGACAGCTACCGCGGATTCCTGTTCGGCAGCCTCAACGCCGACGTGCTGCCTCTGGAGGAGCACCTCGGGGACACCACGAAGATCATCGACATGCTGGTGGACCAGTCCCCGGAGGGGCTGGAGGTGCTGCGCGGCTCGTCCACCTACACCTTCGACGGCAACTGGAAGGTGCAGGCCGAAAACGGCGCCGACGGCTACCACGTCACCGCGACGCACTGGAACTACGCGGCCACCACCGCGCGGCGCAACACCGGTGAGTCCACGAACGACACCAAGACCCTCGACGCCGGCAGCTGGGGCAAGTCCGGCGGCGGCTACTGGTCCTTCCCGCACGGGCACCTGTGCCTGTGGACGTGGGCGGCCAACCCGCAGGACCGTCCACTGTGGAACCGGATGGACGAGCTGAAGGCGGAGTTCGGCGACGCCAAGGGCGAGTTCATGGTCAAGGGCTCCCGCAACCTGTGCCTGTACCCCAACGTCTACCTGATGGACCAGTTCTCCACGCAGATCCGGCACTTCCGGCCGATCGCGCCGGACAAGACCGAGGTGACGATCTACTGCATCGCGCCCAAGGGCGAGAGCGCCGACGCGCGCGCCTGGCGGATCCGACAGTACGAGGACTTCTTCAACGCCTCCGGCATGGCCACCCCGGACGACCTGGAGGAGTTCCGCTCCTGCCAGCTCACCTTCCGCGCCACCGCCGCGCCGTGGAACGACATGAGCCGCGGCGCCGAGCACTGGCTGACCGGCCCGGACGAGGTCGCGCTGGCCCTGGACATGAAGGGCGTCATCTCGGCGGGGCAGAAGAACGAGGACGAGGGGCTGTACCCGGTCCAGCACGGCTACTGGCGGGACACCCTGCGCAAGGCGATCGGAGCGGCGGAATGACCACCGGGATCAAGACCATCACCCAGACCGACATCGAGCAGTTCCTCTACCGCGAGGCGCGCTACCTCGACGACCGCGAGTTCGAGAAGTGGCTGGACTGCTACGCCGACGACGTCGTGTTCTGGATGCCCTCCTGGGGCGACGACGACCTGCTGACCGAGGACCCGCGGAGCCAGATCTCGCTCATCTACTACCCGAACAAGGGCGGGCTGGAGGACCGGGTGTTCCGGATCCGCACCGAGCGGTCCAGCGCCACGTCGATCCCGGAGCCGCGCACCAGCCACAACATCACCAACGTCGAGCTGATCGAGCGCCGCGGCGACATCGTGGACGTGCGCTTCAACTGGCACACCATGTACTTCCGCTACAAGACGGTCGACCCGTACTACGGCACGTCGTTCTACACGATCGACTTCTCCGGCGAATCCCCGCTGATCCGCCGCAAGACCGTCATCCTGAAGAACGACTACATCCACCACGTCGTCGACGTCTACCACATCTAGGACTGTCACGGGCTGGTTTGCGTGGCGGTGCGGGTGGCGGAACCTCAGACGCCCCCTCGCTGTGGGATCGCCTCCTCATGAATGCCAATTCATCACGTCGGCGCTGTCCTCGCGAGGGGACGTCTGAGAACCCGCGGCGGTGCCGGTTCACGGCCCACCACAAGCGGCTTCGCCGCTTCACCACCTCGCCCGAGCACCAGGAGTCACCATGGCTTTCCAGGTCGCACTGTCCTTCGAGGACGGTGTCACCCGCTTCATCAGGTGCGAGCCGGACCAGACGGTCGCCGACGCGTCCTACCGGCAGCGCATCAACATCCCGCTGGACTGCCGCGACGGGGCGTGCGGGACGTGCAAGGCGTTCTGCGAGTCCGGTGAGTACGACGGCGGCACCTACATCGACGACGCGTTGCCGGAGGACGAGGCCGCCCGCGGGTACGTGCTGCCGTGCAGCATGAAACCGAAGTCCGATTTGGTGCTGCAGATCGCCAGCACGTCGGCGGTGGCGAAGACCCAGGCGGCGACCTACCCGGCGACGCTCACCGCGCTGGAGCGGTTGTCGCCGACCACGGTCGCCCTCACGCTGGAGACGCCGGACCGCGACCAGCTGGCGTTCCTGCCCGGGCAGTACGTCAACATCGAGGTCCCCGGCACCGGTCAGACGCGCTCGTACTCGTTCAGCAACGCCCCGGACGACAAGCAGCTGACGTTCCTGGTGAAGCTCACGCCGGGCGGGGTCATGTCGGACTACCTCACCGAGCGGGCCGCGCCCGGGGACGAGCTGACCTTCACCGGCCCGCACGGCAGCTTCTTCCTGCGCGAGGCCGACCGGCCGGTGCTGCTGCTCGCGGGCGGCACCGGGCTGGCGCCGATCCTGTCGATCGTGCGGGCCCTGCGCGGCTCCGCCCGGCGGGCGCACCTGATCTACGGCGTCACCACCGACGACGACCTGGTCGAGATGGACACGCTCGCCGCGCTGGCCGCCGAGGTCGAGGGGCTCACCTGGGACTACTGCGTCGCCGACCCGGATTCGAGCGCCCCGAACAAGGGTTACGTGACCAGCCTGATCCGCGACGAGCACCTGCACGGCGGCGAGGTGGCGGTGTACCTGTGCGGCCCGCCGCCGATGGTCGAGGCGGTGCGCCGGCACTTCGCCGACACGGGCGTGGAACCGGCGGGCTTCTACTACGAGAAGTTCGCGTTGTCGGCCGCCGCGGTGGCGACCAAGGCCGATCCCGAGCCCGAGGCCGTCCCGGTCACCCCGGCTCCGGCCCGGCCGGCACCGGCCGCTCCGGTTTCGTCTGCCCCGGAACCGGTGGGGGCGAGCCGGGCCGTCGCCGGGCAGCGGATCTTCCCGCTCGCCGAGGTCGCGCCGCTCCACGGCGGCTCGCCTCGGCCCGCGGCCGAGGAGGCGGCCACGGCTCGTGCCATCGCCGGTCAGGTCATCTGGCCGGGACAGGGCACCGGCGGCGCCCTCGACCCCGGCGACTCCCCGCGACCCACCGCGTCCCGCACCATCGCGGGCCAGGAAATGCTGCCCCGGCAGGACATCACCCCCGCGTTCGAGGCGGGGGACCGGCACGCCGCGCGGCGGACGGAGTTCCTCAGCCCGGGCCGCTTCGCCGGCAAGGTCGTCGTGGTGACCGGCGCCGCGCAGGGCATCGGTGCGCGGGTCGCGCGGCGGATCAGCGCCGAGGGCGGCACGGTCGTCCTCGCCGACCGCGCGGACCTGGTGACCGCCGTCGCCGACGAGCTCAGCGGCGAAACCCTGCCGGTGCTCGCCGACCTGGAGACCTGGGCGGGCGCGCAGGCGGTGGCCGAGGCGGCGCTGGCCCGGTACGGCCGCATCGACGTGCTGGTCAACAACGTCGGCGGGGCCATCTGGTTCAAGCCGTTCACCGAGTTCACCCCGGCGCAGATCGACGCCGAGATCCGCCGGTCGCTGATGACCACGCTGTACTCGTGCCGCGCCGCGCTGCCGTCGATGGCCGCGCGGGGGCACGGCGTGATCGTCAACGTCTCCTCGGCCGCCACCCGGGGCATCCACCGCATCCCGTACTCGGCGGCCAAGGGCGGCATCAACGCCATCACGGCCTCGCTCGCGCTGGAGTACGCCGACGCGGGCATCCGGGTGGTCGCGACCGCGCCCGGCGGCACCGAAGCGCCGCCGCGCCGGATCAGCCGCGGCGGGTCGGCGCTGGAGACCGAGCAGGAGCGGGCCTGGTTCCAGGCGCACATCGACCAGACCGTGCAGTCGTCGCTGATGAAGCGCTACGGCACGCTCGACGAGCAGGCCGCCGCGATCGCGTTCCTGGCCTCCGACGAGGCCTCCTACATCACCGGCACCGTCCTGCCGGTGGCCGGGGGCGACCTCGGCTGACATCCCCGGCGGCCCCGCCCGGGGCCGCTGTTTCCTCCCCACACCCCACCCCGGGAGCCATCATGTCCGACACCGACGCAACGAAGCGCCGGCGCACCGTGTCCTGGGTGGTCGCCCTGTCGGCGATCGCCCTCGTCTTCGACGGGTACGACCTGGTCGTCTACGGCACCGTCCTGCCCACCCTGCTCGCCGACCCCAGCCAGCTCGGCCACATCAGCGCCGGCCAGGCCGGGGCACTGGGCAGCTACGCCCTGGTCGGCGTGCTCGTCGGCGCACTGGCCGCGGGCGCCCTCGGCGACTGGATCGGCCGCCGCAAGATCATGCTGATCAACCTGGCCTGGTTCTCGATCGGGATGGGGCTGACCGCCCTGACGCAGAACGTCACCGCGTTCGGCTTCGGCCGGTTCTTCACCGGCATCGGGGTCGGCGCGCTGGTCGCGACCGTCGGCGCTCTGGTGGCCGAGTTCGCGCCGGCCGGACGCCGCAACCGGCTCAACGCGATCGTCTACAGTGGAGTGCCCGCCGGTGGCGTGCTCGCCTCACTGCTGGCGATCGTGCTGGCCGACGACGTCGGGTGGCGCGGGCTGTTCTGGGTCGGCGCGCTGCCGATCGTGCTGGTCCTGCCGCTGGCGATCGTCAAGCTGCCGGAGTCGGCGAAGTGGCTGGCCGCCCGCGGCCGGGACGCCGAGGCGCGGGCGGTGTCGGAGCGCACCGGGGTCCCGCTGGTGCCGGAGCCGCCGGTGACCGACCGCGTCGGCTTCCCGGCGCTGGCGACCCGGGCCCTGGCCTGGCCGACCGCGCTGCTCGGGCTGATGAGCTTCGCCGGGCTGCTGCTGACCTACGGCCTGAACACGTGGTTGCCGAAGATCATGTCCGACAACGGGTACGGCACGAGCTACTCGCTGACCTTCCTGCTGATCCTCAACCTCGGCGCGATCATCGGCGGCCTGCTCGCCTCGCTGTGGGCGGACCGGGCGGGGGCGAAGCGGGTCGTGGTCACCACGTTCGTGCTCGCCGCGATCACGCTCGCGCTGCTGCCGCTGGACCTGCCGCTGGTCGCGCTGCTGCTCGCGGTGGCGGTGGCCGGGGTCGGCACGATCGGCACCCAGGTGCTGATCTACGGGCTGGTGTCCAACTACTACCCGACGCGGGCGCGCGCCGCCGGGGTGGCGTGGTGCGCCGGGTTCGGCCGGCTCGGCGGGATCGTGGGCCCGGTCGTCGGCGGCCTGCTGGTCGGCGCCGGTCTCGGCGGGACGACGGCGTTCTTCATCTTCGCCGGGGTGGCGCTCGCCGCGGCGCTGGTCACCGCCCTGGTGCCGCGGGCCGACCACGCCGGCGTTCCGGTGGCCGCGGTCGCGCCGGAGCCCGCCTAGAGTGACCATGTGGTCCACCGTCGCCCGCAGCTGATCGCCCGCGCCGCCGCGCTCGCCGCACTGGGCAGCGCGACGGCGCCGGCGTTCGTGCTGGTCACCGGCCCGGCCGGGGTGGGACGGTCCGCGCTGGCCGACGAGTTCGCCGCCCGGCACGACGGGCCGGTGCGGCGCGCGGCCGGGGCGCCGTGGGAGACCGGCCGCGCCGGGGGAGTGCTGGCCCAGCTCGGTGGCGCCGACGGGGTGGCCATTGTGGACGATGCGCAGTGGGCGGACCTGGAGTCCTTGCGCACGCTGGTCTCCGCCGTCCGGCACGACCACGATGGCCGGCTGCTCGTGGTCGCCACGTGCGTGAGCGGCGACCACCACGTGCCCGCGGCGGCGCTGGAACTGCTGCACCGCGCCGCGACCACGACCGTGCGCCTGGAGCCGCTCACCGCGTGCGAGGTCGGCGACCTGGCCGCGGCGCACGGCGTGCTGCTGCACCCGTCGATGGCCGAGCGGCTGTGGCGGCACACCGGCGGCATCCCGCGCCACGTCGTGCAGCTGCTCGGCGAGGTGCCGGCCGCGACGTGGGCCCGGTTCGACCCGGACCTGCCCGCGCCCGCCGCGGTCGCCGCGCGGGTGTGCGAGGCCCTGGAGTCGTGCTCGCCCGCGGCGCGGCGGCTGGTCGAGGCGATCGCGGTGCTCGGGCCGGGCACCGCGGTGCGGGACGCCGCGTCGCTGGCCGGGGCCGGCGGCGACGTGCTGCCGCTGCTCGACGAGGCGTGTGCCGCGGGACTGGCCGAGTTCGCCCCGCACGGCCTCACCGAAGCCGGCCCGCCGGACCCGATGGTGCGCGCCGCCGTGCTCGCCGCGATGGGCCCGGCCGCCGCCGCGGACGCGCACCGCCGGGCCGCCGACCTCATCGAGGACCCGGTGCGCCGCATGCACCTGCTGGTCGCCGCGTCCCCGGTGCCGGACGCGGCGGTCGCCGACCGGCTCGACGAGCTGGCCGCCGAACGCGCCGCCGAGGGCGCGTGGGGCGTGGCGGCCTCGTTGCTGTCCGACGCCAGCCGCCTCACCGACGACCGGCTGAAGCGGGAAAGCCGCCTCACCCGCGCGGTGGACGCGTTGATCGGCGCCGGGGACGCGTTCGCCGCGGCCGCGCTGGTCCCGGAGGTGGAGAGCCTGCGGGAGACGCCGCTGCGCAACGCCGTCCTGGGGTACCTGGCGATCGTGCGCGGCCGCGCCGCCGAGGCGGAAACGCGGCTGGGCCGGGCCTGGGACCTGGTCAACTCCGGACGCGAGCCGGACGTCGCGGCGCTGATCTGCCAGCGCTACGTGCTGCACTCGCTGGCGCGGTGCCGCGCCGAGGACCTGGTGCGGTGGGCGGACCGGGCGATCTCGCTGGTGCCCGCGGACGCCCCGGCCGCGGTCGAGGCGGCGGCGATCCGCGGGCTGGGCCTGGCCGGCAGCGGCCGCGCGGACGAGGCGCTGGCCGGGTACGCCGAGCTGGCCGGACGGGTGCAGCACGGCGCGCAGGCGCAGCGGATCCAGATGGGCCGCGGCTGGCTGAACCTGATGGTCGACGCGCTCGACGAGGCGCGGGTGGACCTGGAGATCTCGGTGCCCACGACGTTCCTCGGCGGCTCGACCCGGATCTCGCTGTGGGCGCGCGGGTGGCTGGCGCGGGCGCAGTTCCTGGCGGGGGAGTGGGACGAGGCGCTGCGCACGGTCGCGGAGGCCGAGCCGCTGCTGGACCGGTCCGGGATCGTGCTGGCCGGGCCGCTGCTGGCGTGGACGGCGGTGGCGGTGCACGCGTTGCGGGGCGACTGGGAGCGCGCCGAGGAGGCGTTGCGCCGGGCCGACGCCGGGCCGCAGGACTACGAGATCATGCGGGTGCCGTCGTGCCTGGCGCGGGCGCACGTCGCGGAGGCGCGCGCGGACTCGGCCGGGGTGCTGCGGGCGTTGCGGCCGCTGACGATGCCGTGGGCGGGCGGCAGCATCGACGAGCCGGGGCTGTGGCCGTGGGCGGACATGTACGCGCACGCGCTGGTGCTGGCGGGCAAGACCGCGGAGGCCGGCGCGTTCCTCGAACCGCACGAACGCCTCGCCGCCGACCGCGGGCGGGTCTCGGCCCGGGCCCGCCTCGCCGCGGCGCGCGGGCGGCTGCTCGGCACGCGGGGTGACGTGGCGGGGGCGCGGGCGGCGTTCGGCGAGGCGCTGGAGTTGCTGGAGGACCTGCCGCTGCGCTACGACCTGGCGCGGGTGAACTTCGCCTACGGGCAGATCCTGCGGCGGGCCGGCAAGCGCCGCGAGGCCGACACGGTGATCAGCACCGCGCGGGACGCGTTCACCGCGCTGGGCGCGGCGACGTACGTGGCCCGCTGCGACCGCGAGCTGAAGGCCGGCGGGGTGCACGTCCCGCGCGGCCGGGGGTTCGACGAGCTGACCCCGCAGGAAGAGGCGGTGTCGCAGCTGGTCGCGAGTGGACTGTCCAACCGGGAGGTGGCGGCCGAGCTGTTCCTGTCCACGAAGACGGTGCAGTACCACCTGACCCGGATCTACGCCAAGCTCGGCATCCGCTCGCGCGCGGAGCTGGCCGCCCGGCGCCGGTCATGAGCGGAAGTCACCGCGCTCCAGCAGGGCCGACACGGCGAGCCCGGCGACCAGGCCCCAGAACGCGGCGCTGATGTTCAGCGGCTGCACGCCGGACACGGTCACCAGGAAGGCCACCAGGGCGCCGAGCGTGAACTTCGTGCGGAAGGCCGTCACGAACGCGCTCTGCAGTGCCCGCAGCATCGCCAGCCCGCCCAGCACCGCGATGAACGCGGGTGGCGTCGCCAGCATCAGGCGCACGAACGCCGGCGCGAACAGGCCCGTCACCACCGCTCCCGCACCGCACACGAGGCCCGCCGTGTACTGGCGTTCGCGCTCGCCCGAGGCGACCAGCAGCGCGTTCGTCGGCCCGGTCAGGCAGGTGGACACCGCGCCCACCGCCGCGGCCGGCAGCGACCACAGTCCACACAGGACGGTCACCACGTTGGTCGGCGGCTCGTGCCCGGCCTGCTTCAGCACCGCCACGCCCTGGCCGTTCTGCACCACCAGCACGGTCACCGCCAGCGGCACGACCAGCTCCAGCAACGCGGTCCAGGTGAACCGGGGCGCCTGCAGCAACGGCTCGGCCAGCCAGCCGGAACCGGCCGGGGCGAACCGGCCCGACACCGCCACCGCGACCGCGCCCGCCAGCAGCGCCCCCAGGATCGGCGGCAGCCGCCGACCGGCCGCCGGCAGCGCGCTGAGCAGCACGAACACCACGACCATCGGGACCGCGACGCCCGGGTCCAGGCCGAGCGCGGTCACCAGGTCGAGCCCGAACTCCAGGAACACCCCGGCCACCATCGCCATCACGATCGGCATCGGCAGCGCGGCCATCACCGCGCGCACCCAGCCGGTCAGGCCGATCCCCAGGATCAGCAGCGCCGTCACCACGAACGCGCCCAGCACCTCGGCCCAGGTCAGGTGGTTCAGCGATCCGCCGACGACGACCGTGCCGGGGATCGTCCAGAAGAACGCGAGCGGCCGCCGGTACAGCCACGACGCGAGCACCGTGAGGATGCCGTTGAGGAAGAAGACCCCGAAGATCCAGGACGCCAGCTGCGCCGGGGTCAGCCCGCCCTGCACCCCGACGGCGAGGATGACCGCGATCGGCCCGGTCGCGGAGAACACCAGGCCGATCACGCCGTTGGTCAGCGTGGTGCCGGTGAGGTCCCGGCGCACCCGCCGCGGCCCGGCAACCGGTTTCGGCGGTCGCTCGAACCGCGGCGCGCGGGTCTCCTCGTCGAGGCTCATGTACGCATGTTGAACGTGGCGATCGCGATGCGTACACCGGGTTGTGGCGGGTGCCACAGGGTCAGCGGTCGAACACGTCCTTCGCCGCGTCCTTGACCTTCTCGCCCGCCTGCTTGACGTCGGCCTTGCCCTGCTCGCCCTTGCCTTCGGCCTCCCACTGCTCGTTGCCGGTGGCCTTGCCGAGCCCTTCCTTCGCCTTGCCCTTGAGCTCTTCCGCCTTGTTCCGGGCCTTGTCTTCGCCGCTCATCTCGGGTCCTTCCGGTCGGTGAGCGCTCCGGGTACCCCAGTGGATGATCCTTACCCGGCCAGGGCGGACGGTGGGGCTCAGCAACAGGAGCGCGGGCGGGTCGTGATGGGGCTGGGCGCGGCCGCGCTGCCGGTGCTCTCGATCATCGCCGTCACAGGTTGATGCCCGCGGACAAGCGCGGGCCCAGGACGAGGGTGCGGTGAAGCCGGCGACCTGCGCCTGGGTCACGCCGAACAGCACCAGCCCGGCCCCGAGGCCGAGGAAGATGCCACCCGGCAGGTCGAACCGGGCCACGCCCGCCGGGGACTCGCCGGGCAGCACGCGCCACGCCGCGGGCAGCAGCACCAGCGCGACCACGAGCATGAGCCAGAACAGCGCGGGCCAGCCGAGGAACTGGCCGATCCCGCCGCCGATGGCCGGACCGGCGGCGGTGCCGATACCCGCCGCCGCCTCGCCGACCGCCTCGGCACCCGGCCGCTGGTGCTGGCGGGTCTCACGGCGATGGCGCTGTTCGCCCTGTTCCTGTCGAGCTTCGCGACGGCAGCGTCGGTGATCCCCGCGGGCGTCGGGATCCCCGGGCTCAGCGTCGGGTTCATCTTCGTCGCCACCCCGATCATCAGCGCCGCGACGCGGGAGACGACATCGTCGCCGGGGATGACGACGGTCGGGTTCCAGGCCGACGTGTCGACCGGCTGCGACGCGTTCCTGGCCATGGCCGTGGTCGCCGTCCTCGCGTTGATCGTCGTGTTCCGGATGCGCCCCGCCGCCTCGGTCCGCGGCGGTCAGTCCAGCCCGTCGCGGTCGGCCCAGTCCAGCAGCGTCTCCAGCGAGTAGGCGGTGTCGTCGATGCCGGCGTGCAGGTCGCCGAGCTTGGCGAACCTCGCGGGGACCGTCGCGATCGTGCAGTCGCCCGGTTCGACGTCGTCGATCTCGTCCCACCGGATCGGCGTCGACACCGTCGCCTCGGGCACGCCGCGCACCGAGTACGCGCTCGCGATCGTGTGGTCGCGCGCGTTCTGGTTGTAGTCCACGAACACCAGCGCCGGGTCGCGGTCCTTGCGCCACCACGTCGTGGTCACGTCGTCGGGGGCGCGGCGCTCCACCTCGCGCGCGAACGCCAGCGCCGCCCGGCGCACCTCGCTGAACCCCCACCGCGGCTCGATCCGCACGTAGATGTGCAGGCCGCTGCCCCCGGAGGTCTTCGGCCAGCCCACGGCGCCCAGCTCGTCGAGCACCTCGTGCGCGACGTGCGCCACCCGCCGCACCCGCCCGAAATCGGCCTCCGGGCCGGGGTCGAGGTCGATGCGCCACTCGTCGGGCTTCTCGGTGTCCGCGCGCCGCGAGTTCCAGGGGTGGAATTCCACGGTACTCATCTGCACCGCCCAGATCACGTGGGCCAGCTCGGTGACGCACAGCTCGTCGGCGTGCCGGTCGTAGCGCGGGAAGTGCACGCGCACCGTCTCCAGCCACGGCGGCGCCCCGGCCGGCACCCGCTTCTGGTGCACCTTGTCGCCGCTGACCCCGGACGGGAACCGGTGCAGCATGCACGGCCGCTCCCGCAGCGCGCGCACGATCCCCTCGCCCACGGCCAGGTAGTACCGCGCCAGGTCGAGCTTCGTCTCGCCCCGCGCCGGGAAGTAGACCCGCTGCGGGTTCGAGATCCGCACCGTGTGGTTCCCGGCCTCCAGCTCCACCGCCTCGCCCTTGGCCATGGACCGAACCTAGCGCGAAAACCGCCCCGTCGCGGGGTGCCGGGCGGACCCGGCACCCCGCGACGGCGTCAGGGCGCGATCTCCTCCAGCGTGCGGCCGCGGGTCTCCTCCGCGAACACCGCGGCCACGATCGCACCCACCAGCGTGATACCGCTGATCAGCAGGAACACCGAACCCAGCGCGGTGCCGCCGGCGTAGACCGCGCCGACCAGGATCGGCCCGAGGATCAGGCCCAGCCGGTTCATCACCCCGCCCAGGCTGCAGCCCAGCGCGCGGCTGCGCGTCGGGTACAGCTCGGGCGTGTACAGGTACAGGCTGATGTTCACGGCGAAGTTGAACACCGCCGCCAGCGACGACCACACCAGCAGCTGCACCGGCGACCCGGCGCCGAGCGCGCCCAGCACCACCAGCATCGCGGTGGTCGCGCCGAGACCGGCGGCCAGCACCATCCGCCGCCCGATCCGGTCGATCACCAGCGCCGCCAGCACGCAGCCGGCCAGACCGGCGGCCGAGGTCGCGGTGCTGTACCAGAGCGCCTGGCCCAGCGGCAGGTGGAACACACCGCGGTAGATCGTCGGCAGCCAGGACGTGATGCCGTAGTTGGCGAGGTAGCCGACGAACCAGATCGTCCACACCGTCAGCGTGCGACGCCGGTAGCGTCCGGCGAACAGGTCGCGCAGGGCGTTGCCGCGCTGCTGCGGGGCGGTCACCGGCACCGCGGCGGCCGGCGCGGGCAGCGGCTCACCGGTCGCGCGCTGGACCTTCGCCTCCATCGTCGCCATCGCCGCGGCCGCCCGGTCGTACTTGCCGCGCGAGGCGAGCCAGCGCGGCGACTCCGGCACCTTCTTCAGGATCACGAACGCCATCAGGCCGGGCACGGCGGCCAGCAGGTACAGCGAGCGCCAGCCCCACAGCGGGATCAGCCACGCCGCGACCAGCGCGCTCACCGCCAGGCCCGCCGGGAACACCACCTCGTAGAGCAGCACGAACCGGCCGCGCTTGTGGGCGCGGGTGATCTCGCTGATGTAGGCCGCGGCGGTGGGCACCTCGCCGCCGATCGCGAGCCCCTGCACGAACCGCAGGACGAGGAACGGGGTGAGCGAGTCGCAGGCGGCCATGCCGGCGCTGCACAGGGCGCTGACCGCGACGCAGATCGCGATCACCTTGACGCGGCCGATCCGGTCGGCGGCCCAGCCGGAGACCAGCGCGCCGAGCAGCATCCCGATCGAGCCGATGGTCAGCGCCGCGGTGCTGGTGGCCGCCGACAGGCCCCACTCGCGGGAGAGCACCGGCAGCGTGTAGGCGATCAGCAGCTGGTCGAACGCCTCGAAGAAGGTCACGATGCCGATCAGCAGGCGAACGCTGATCTGCCAGCGCGACATCGGCAGCCGTTCCAGCCGGGCCGCGATGTCACCCTGCGTCATTGCGGGTGTGGCGTCGATGCTCATTCGGTCTCCTCGTCGGGCAATAGTGTGCGGGCTGAATCGAGGAATCGCACTGCTTCGTCCCAGGTGTCGTCTTCGTCACGCAGGGACAGCCAGGACTCGCCCAGGTTCGCGGCGAGCACCGGCAGCTCGGGGAGACCGGGCCAGGGACCTTCGCGCGGCTCGACGCCCACCGCGGGCAGGCCGTGCGTGGTGGCGGCCCACGCGGCGAGGTGGGCGCCCTGGCCGAGCCCGGTGAACGCGGTGGGCGGGACTTGCGCGCGCCGCCGCAGGTGGTCGAGCACGCCGGCGACGTCGGCGGCGAGGTCCTCCGGTTCGAGGGCGGCGAAGTTGCCGCGCGGGTAGACCCGTCCGCCGGTGTCGTAGTAGAGCAGCGGGGCCACGGCGAGGTACCCGCACTCGGCGAGCGCGCGGCACGCGGCCTCGGCTCCGGCGGTGAGCCCGCGCTCGTCGTGCAGGACGATCACGGCGGCGCGTACGTCGGCGACGGGGTAGCGCACGAGCAGCGGCGCGGCCGTCTTGAGGATGCGGCGCCGCCGGTTGGCGGGGGCGTGTCCGTGGTGGTGGCTGGTCGCCGGGGTGGTCATCAGTCCTCCCGGGGGACGGGCACCGGCGGGACGAACGGGCGCGGCGCCGGGTCCAGCGCCGTCACGTCGACCTCGATCACGGACGGGCCGTGCTGCGCGACCGCCTTCTCCAGGGCCTCCCCGAACAGCGACGGCTTGCTCACCAGCTGGTACGGCAGGTCCAGCGACTGCGCCAGCCGCGAGAAGTCCGGGGTGTAGAGGTCCACCCCGGCCCGCGCGCCGCCGTGGTGGTCCTGCATGTTGCGCAGCACCCCGTACCCGCCGTCGTTGAACACGACCAGCACCAGCCACGGCTTCTCCTGCGCCAGCGTGCCCAGCTCGCCCAGGTGCACGGCCAGCCCGCCGTCGCCCACCATCACCAGCGTGGGTGCGTCGCGGCCGGCCAGCGCCGCGCCGATGCCGGTCGCCAGGCCCTGCCCGATCCCGCCGCCGACCGGGAACAGGTTGGTGCGCGGGTCGGCGATCTCCAGCAGCCGGTTGCCCCACTGGCTCGACGGGATCGTCACGTCCCGCGCGATCACCGACTCCCGCGGCAGCCCCGCGCGCATCGCGTCACAGATCTCGGCGTACGGGCCGATCGCCTCACGCAGCCGCGACCGCACGGCGGCCCGCGTCGCCACCGCCCGCCCCCGCCACGCCGGATCACCC
>NZ_PQHY01000107.1:0-19061 GCF_003385175.1 Amycolatopsis ruanii | reverse complement strand
CACCAGCAACGAGGCACGAGCAGCAGCACTTGCAGCCTGGATCGAGCACTACAACACTGAACGCCGCCACAGCGCACTCGGAGGACGACCGCCCATCAGCCGGCTACCAACCTAACGGCCGGATACAGCTAGCGCGGGTGGTCGCGCCGGGCGTGTGCCGCTAGCGCCGGTGGTCGCGCAGGGCGCCTTCTACTCCAGTCGCTCCGTGACGGCGCGCATCGCGCGGCCGATGGTCTTCAGGTCCTCCGCCGGGATCACGTCGAAGAAGTGCTTCCGGACCGTCCGCAGGTTGTCCGGCGCCGCTCGGCTCAGCGCCTCGTACCCGGCGTCGGTCAGGCGGGCGACCACCCCGCGCCGGTCGTCGTCGCTCGGGGTGCGGTGGACCAGGCCGCGTGCCTCCAGGCCCTTGATCCGGTGCGAAAGCCGGCTCCGGGAGTAGTACGCCGACGCCGCGAGGTCGGCCATCCGCATCGACCGTCCGTCCGCTTCGGACAGCCGCACCAGGAGTTCGAACTCCGCCAGGGCCAGGCCGTGCCGGTCCTGCAGGTTGCGGTCGAGCAGGTCGATGAACCGGATCGATCCCTCGATGAACGCCCGCCAGTCGCGTTGCTGATCCGCGTCGAGCCACTCGGTCACCGCCCCACCCTAGCAGTTGACGTCTTCAACCACTCACGGCTATGGTAGTTGAAGACTTCAACTACCAAGGAGGCGACGATGACCGGCGCATGGGTGGTCCAGGCGGACGAGGCGGAAACCGTGGCGCGGCCCGCGTTGCAGCTGCTGGCCGACGCGAGCCACACCGGCGGGCTGCTCGGCGCGAACCGGCTGCACCTCGAGCCCGGGGAACCCGGCACGAAGCCGCACTACCACGCGCGCTCCGCGGAGGCGTTCTACGTGCTCGCCGGAACCCTGCGGATGCTGATCGGCGCCGAGGTGATCACTGTCCGGCAGGGCGGCTACGCGGTGGTGCCGGCGGGTGTCCGGCACGCGTTCGCCGCTCCGCCGGACAGCCCCGCGGACGTCCTCATCACGCTGGTCCCGGGCGTCGAACGGTTCGGCTACTTCCGGCGGCTGCCGGAAATCCTGCGCGGCGACCTCGCCGAGGAGGAGGTCACGCGGATCCACGAACAGTACGACGTGCACTTCGTCGACGGCCCGGACTGGGACGCGGCCGGAGCCGGGCAGGCCCGCGACTAACTTTCGGCTCTGCCGGGTAGTCAGGCGGCGACGCAGGCCACATTTCGCCGCTCTGTACGCCGAAGTTCGGCTTGCCTAAAATCGTGGTTCGGCACGGTGACGGGAGGGCGCATGGCGCTGACGGATCAGCTCGGACCACGGCTCAAGCGGGTGCGCTCCGGCTCCCTGCTCCTCGGCCCGGCGTTCGTCGCCGCGATCGCCTACGTCGATCCGGGCAACGTCGCCTCCAACATCAGCGCCGGCGCCCAGTTCGGCTACCTGCTGGTGTGGGTGATCGTGGCCGCGAACCTGATGGCCGGGCTGGTCCAGTACCTGTCGGCGAAGCTGGGCCTGGTCACCGGGCTGTCCCTGCCGGAGAACCTGCGCGAGCGGATGCCGCGGACGGTCCGCCTGGGCTACTGGGCGCAGGCCGAGATGGTCGCGATCGCGACCGACCTGGCCGAGGTCGTCGGCGGCGCGATCGCCCTGAACCTGCTGTTCGACCTGCCGTTGCTGGTCGGCGGCGTGATCACCGGCGTGGTGTCGATGGCGCTGCTGCTGGTGCAGGACCGGCGCGGCCAGCGGCCGTTCGAGCGGGTCATCACCGGCCTGCTCGGCGTCATCGCGGTCGGCTTCCTGGCCAGCGTCTTCGTGGAGCCACCGTCGGCCGCCGACGCGGCCGCCGGCCTGGTGCCGAAGTTCGCGGGCACCGAGAGCGTGCTGATCGCCGCCGCGATGCTCGGCGCCACCGTCATGCCGCACGCCGTCTACCTGCACTCCGGCCTCGCCCGCGACCGGCACGGCAAGGTCGAGCGCGCCCGGCAGTTCCGCCTGCTGCGCATCACCCGGTTCGACGTGGGCCTGGCGATGCTGCTGGCCGGCGCGGTGAACCTGTCGATGGTGCTGCTGGCCGCGACGAACCTGCAGGGCCAGGAGGGCGTCGACTCGATCGCGGGCGCCCACGCCGCCGTCGGGGACACCCTCGGCCCGGCCGTGGCACTGCTGTTCGCGATCGGGCTGCTGGCCTCGGGCCTGGCGTCGACGTCGGTGGGCGCCTACGCCGGCGCGATGATCATGCAGGGCCTGCTGCGCAAGCGGATCCCGCTGCTGGTGCGGCGGCTGATCACGCTGCTGCCCGCGATCGTGGTGCTCGCGATCGGCGTGGACCCCAGCCGCGCGCTGGTGGTCTCCCAGGTGGTGCTGTCCTTCGGCATCCCGTTCGCCCTGGTCCCGCTGGTGCGGCTGACCAGCGACCGCGGCCTGATGGGCCCGGCCGCCAACCACCGCGTCACCACGACGCTGGCGTGGGTCATCGCGGCCGTGATCATCACCCTGAACGTGGCCCTGATCTACCTCACCTTCGCGGGCTGAACCCGGAACCGTTCGGCGCCGGCGACGGTCGGACTAGCATCCCGCTGTCCGAACAGTCACGATCACCGGAGCCACGTTGACCGAAGAGCAGACCCAGCAGACCACCCCGCGCCCGGCCGGACCGCGGGTCGTGGCCGGCCGCTACGCGCTCCTCGGCGAGCTGGGCCGGGGCGGGCACGGCGTCGTGTGGCGGGCGCAGGACCAGGTGATCGGCCGCCAGGTCGCGATCAAGGAACTGCGCCTCGCCGACGGCGCCGAGGAGACCGTGTTCACCGAGCGCGTGCTGCGCGAGGTGCGCACCGCCGGACGGCTCAACGACCCGGCGATCGTCACGGTCTTCGACGTGGTCGCCGAGGGCGGCGCGACCTACATCGTGATGGAGCTGGTCGAGGCGCCCACGCTGGGCGACCTGGTGCGCCAGCACGGCGCGCTGCCGCCGCAGCAGGTGGCCTCGATCGGGCAGCAGGTGCTCTCCGCGCTGCAGGCCGCGCACGAGGCCGGCATCGTGCACCGCGATGTCAAGCCCGGCAACATCATGGTGGGCCCGAACGGGCGGGTGAAGCTCACCGACTTCGGCATCGCCACCGCGATCGACGACCCGCGGCTGACCTCGAGCGGGACGATCGTGGGCTCGCCGGCGTTCATGGCCCCGGAGCGGCTCGACGGCCGGGAGGCGCTGCCCGCCTCCGATCTGTGGTCCCTGGGCGCGACGCTGTTCCTGGCCGTGGAGGGCAAGTCGGCGTTCGACCGCCCGACCACCGCGGCGACGATGAACGCGATCCTCACCGAGGTGCCGTACCTGACCCGGGCGCAGGGCCCGCTCGCCTCGGCGATCATGGGCCTGCTGGTGGCCAACCCGGACGGCCGGATCTCCGCCGCCCAGGCCGGGCACCTGCTCGGCATCGCCGCGCACAACACCCCGCCCGGCGGGATGGGCACCGCGGTCCACACCGGACCGCCGCCGACCCGGTTCGCCCCGGTGCCGCCACGCAAGAGCCGCCGCGGGCTGTGGGTCACCGCGGGCGCGGTGCTGGGCGTGCTGCTGCTCGCCGGCGGTTTCCTGGCCGGCCAGTGGTGGGCGGGAGAGCGCGCGGACGACGCGATGCTGCCGACCATGATCTACGGGACCGGCGGCGACCTGGACTTCGACCCGGGCAGCTCGTACCGGTGCTACAACGGCCGCCTCGACCCCGGTTACCGGATCAACTCCGACAACCAGGTCAGCTGCGACAAGCCGCACGAGCTGGAGGTCTACGACGAGCAGGACAGCCTCGGCAACTCCAGCGCCGGGGACGACGAGGCCGGGTTCGTGGCCTATCCGGGCGCCGACGCGCTGCGCCGCTACGCCGAGTCCTTCTGCGCGCTGAGCTTCCACTCCGCAACCCTCGACGCGGACGCCCGCGCCACGCTCACCTACCGCGCGCTCGTGCCGGCGCGGGCCGAGTGGGAGGCCGCCCCCGAGGAGTCCTACGACGACCCGGTCCGCGGCATCTACTGCCTGGTCGCGAAGAAGGGCGGCGGGCAGCTCACCGAGGCGGTCACCCGCAAGGTCCGCTGACGCGAAAGGTTACGGCGGGAGATCACCTGGTCCAGCGATTCTCCGGCGGAGGGTGGCCCGTTCCTGCGGATCATGCCGTTTTGGCAGGTCGGCACGAATATTCACAGCGAGAAGAGGTACCGTCAGAGCATGTCCAACCCACCTTCGGCAGCGCCCGGGAGGCCCTTCGGGCGCGTGCTCACCGCGATGGTCACCCCCTTCGACGCGGACGGCGCAGTCGACCTGAAGCGGGCGCAGGAGCTCGCCGAGCACCTCGTGGAGCTGGGCAACGACGGTCTGGTCGTCAACGGCACCACCGGCGAGAGCCCGACCACGACCGACGCCGAGAAGGCGGACGTGGTCCGCGCCGTCGCCGAGGCGGTGGGCGACCGCGCCACCGTGATCGCGGGCGCCGGGACCTACAACACCGCGCACAGCGTCGAGCTGGTGCAGCAGGCCGAGAAGGCCGGCGCCCACAGCGTCCTGCTGGTCACCCCCTACTACTCGCGTCCGTCGCAGGCCGGCCTGTACGCGCACTTCACCACGGTCGCCGACGCCACCGGCCTGCCCGTGATGCTCTACGACATCCCGCCGCGCTCGATCGTGCCGATCGAGGTCGACACGCTGCGCCGCCTGGCCGAGCACCCGCGCATCCTGGCCGTCAAGGACGCCAAGGGCGACCTGCTGGCCGGCAGCGAGGTCATCGCCAACACCCACCTGGCCTACTACTCCGGCGACGACGCGCTGAACCTGCCGTGGCTGTCGGTCGGCGCGGCCGGGGTGGTGAGCGTGATCGGTCACGTGGTGGCCGGCCGGATCCGGGCCATGATCGAGGCCTACGAGGACGGCGACACCTCGACCGCCCGCACCAACCACCGCGGCATGCTGCCCGTCTTCCGCGCCATGTCGCGCGTCGGCGGTGTCGTGTTCGCCAAGACCGCGCTCGCCCCGCGCCACCACCGGGTCGGCGGCCCGCGGCTGCCGATCGTGCCCGCGACCCCGGAGCAGGTCGAGGCGATCGCCACCGACCTCGCCCAGGCAGGGGTCCCCCTGGCGGAGTCGCCGTCACCGGACTGGCACTCTTCCCGGGTGGCGCAGGCCGACTCCGCGGCGGCCTACGTCGCACCCACCACTCACACCAGCGTTGGGACCATTCACAGGTGATCTCGGCAGGACCCGGACCGACCAACACCCCACCCGCACTGCCCGAAGGCGGCCTGCGCACGGTCGCCCTCGGCGGCATCGGCGAGGTCGGCCGCAACATGACCGTCTTCGAGTACGACAACCGCCTGCTGATCGTCGACTGCGGCGTGCTCTTCCCCGAGGACGAGCAGCCCGGCGTCGACCTGATCCTGCCCGACTTCCGGGCGATCGAGGACCGGCTGTCCGACATCGAGGCCCTCGTGCTCACCCACGGCCACGAGGACCACATCGGCGCCGTGCCGTTCCTGCTGCGCCTGCGGCCGGACCTGCCGGTCTACGGCTCGCGGTTCACGCTCGCGCTGCTGGAGGCCAAGTGCCGGGAGCACCGGCAGCGGCCGAAGCTGATCGAGGTGACCGAGTCGGAGCGGCGCACGGTGGGACCGTTCGAGCTGGAGTTCTTCGCGGTCAACCACTCGATCCCGGACGCGCTGGCGGTGGCGCTGCGCACCCCGGCCGGGGTCGTGCTGCACACCGGTGACATCAAGCTCGACCAGCTGCCGCTGGACAACCGCCTGACCGACCTGGCCGGGTTCTCCCGCCTCGGCGACGAGGGCGTGGACCTGCTGTGCATCGACTCGACCAACGCCGAGGTGCCCGGGTTCGTCACCCCGGAGCGCGACATCGGCCCGGTGCTCGACGATGTCATCGGCAAGGTCACGCAACGGGTGATCGTGGCCTGTTTCGCCAGCCACGTGCACCGCGTGCAGCAGGTGCTCGACGCGGCGGTCCGGCACGGCCGCCGGGTGGCGTTCGTGGGGCGGTCGATGGTCCGCAACATGGGCATCGCGGCGGACCTGGGCCTGCTGAACATCCCCGAGGGCCTGCTGATCAACCTCGAGGAGGCCGTCAACCTGCCGGAGAGCCGGGTGCTGTTCGTCTCCACCGGGTCGCAGGGCGAACCGCTGTCGGCGCTGTCCCGGATGGCGCGCGGCGAGCACCGGCAGATCTCGATCCGCGCCGGGGACACGGTCGTGCTGGCCAGCTCGCTCATCCCGGGCAACGAGACCGCCGTGTTCGGCGTGGTCAACGGCCTGGTCCGGCTCGGCGCGAACGTGGTGCACCAGGGCAACGCGAAGGTGCACGTGTCCGGGCACGCCTCGGCGGGGGAGCTGCTGTTCCTCTACAACGCGATCCGGCCGAGCAACGTCATGCCGGTGCACGGCGAGTGGCGGCACCTGCGGGCCAACGGCGCGCTCGCGATCCGCACCGGGGTGGCGCCGGAGAACGTGGTGCTGGCCGAGAACGGCGTGGTGGTCGATTTGGTGGACGGCCGGGCGCGCACGGCCGGGCGGGTCGAGGTCGGGCACGTCTACGTCGACGGCCTGTCGGTCGGCGACGTCGGCGAGTCGACTCTGTCCGACCGGCTGGTGCTCGGCGAGGGCGGGTTCATCGCGATCAACGTCGCGATCGACTCGACCACCGGCCGCGCGGTGAGCACCCCCACGGTGTCCGGGCGCGGGTTCTCCGACGACCCGAAGGCACTCGATGCGGTGGTTCCGCTCGTGGAGATGGAGCTGTCCCGCACCGAGGTCGAGGGCATCACCGACAGCCACCGGATCGCCCAGGCCGTGCGCCGTGTGGTGGGCCGATGGGTCGCCGAGACCTACCGGCGCCGCCCGATGATCGTGCCGACCGTCATCCCGGTGACGTACGGACAGGCCGATCCGACAGCGTAGGTAATCTCCGTCACTGCGCCTAACCTGGATCGCATCCTGGCGAGCGAGGCAGCGGAGGCGGTGCGAGGTGGGCCGACATTCGTCTCCCGCCCGGCGGCGGCCGCGGCGGGCGTGGGCGGTCGCCGGTGTCCTCGTCGTGCTCGGCGGAGCCGGCTGGATCGCCACCAGCGTGGTGCGTGACCAGGGCGGATGTGAGCGGCCGGTGGTCGTGCGCGTCGCCGCCGCGCCCGCGGTGGCGCCGGCGGTCGCGCAGGTCGCCCGCCGGGTGGCGCAGACCGGGTGCGCCGCGTTCGAGGTCAACGCGGTCGGCTCGGCCGCGGTCGCGCAGTCGCTGGCCCTGCCCGGCGGCGCGGTCCGGCCGGACGTGTGGATCCCGGAGTCGACGCTGCAGCTGCGGCGCGCCAAGGGCGTCGGCGCGAGCGGGATCGCGGGCGGCACCAGCATCGCCAGCTCACCGGTGGTGTTCGCGGTGACCGAGGAGGTGGCGGCGGGCCTGGGCTGGCCCGGCCGCGTGCCGTCCTGGGCCGACGTGCTCGGCGCGCCCGGCCTCGCGCTCGGGCTGCCCGATCCGGGCCGGGACCCGGCGGGCCTGTCCGCGCTGATCGGCATCCGCGCCGCGGTGCCGGCCGCCGACGCCTACGCCGCCACGCTGCGCCGGTTGTCCCCGAACGCGGTCCCGGCGACCGACGACTTGTTCACGCGGCTCGCCGATCGCACGCTCGCCGGGTTCCCCGTGTCGGAGAACGCGCTGCTGCGCCACAACGTGCGCACCGGCGTCGCCGGCACCCAGAGCGGGCTGGTGGCGAGCTACCAGGCCGAGGCGCCCGCGCTCGATTACCCGTTCGCCGTGCTCGGCGGGGCGGGGGAGTCCCAGCGCGCGGCCGCGGCGGCGCTGCTGTCCGCGCTGCTCGGCCTGGAGGGGACGAACGCACTGGCCGACGCCGGGTTCCGCACCCCGGACGGCCGGTACCTGCGCGACGGCGCGGGGCTGAACATCAGCGACCGGACCCTGCCGTCGCCCGCGGTGCCGACCGACGCCGACGTGGACGCGCTGCTCGGGCAGTGGGCGCGGATCAACTCCAGCTCGCGGGCGCGGGTGCTGATCGACGTGTCCGGGTCGATGGACGTCGAGGTGCCCGGCACCGGCCGGACGCGGATGCAGCTGACCACCGACGCGGCGGCGCGGGCGCTGTCGCTGTTCAAGCCGACGTCGGAGACCGGTGTGTGGGAGTTCGCCACGCGCCTGGACGGCGACCGCGACTACCGCGAGGTGCTGCCGATGCGGCCGGTGAGCGATCAGCTGGCGTCGGGGGCGGCGGAGCGGTTGCGCGCGATCCAGGCCACGCCCGACGGCGACACCGGGTTGTACGACACGGTGCTGGCCGCGTACCGGCTGGCGTCCGCGGAGTGGCAGCCCGGGCGGCTCAACCTGGTGATCGTCCTGACCGACGGCCGCAACGACGACGACCACGGCATCAGCCGGGACGCGCTGCTGGCGGAGCTGACCCGGCTGTCCGACCCGGCCCGCCCGGTGGCGATCATCGGCATCGGGATCGGCCCGGACGTGGACGTGGTCGAACTGGCGGCGATCACCGCGCCCACCGGGGGCCAGGCGTTCGCGGCGCCGGATCCGGCTCGGATCGCGGAGGTGTTCTACGGTGCGCTGGCAGGGCTGAGCGGGGCCTGAAACGCCTGGATCACCAGCGCGCCGGGAGGCCCGGACGCGCGCCGCCGCCGAGGTGGCGTGCAGGCCGCGGTGCGCTATGAGCACCAGGTCGTCCAGGACGGAGTCCGCCCGGGCGTTCTCCCGCATCGGCACGTCCAGCCCCCGGTGGCGAACAGCGCGCGGGCCGCGTCCAGGATGCGGACGCGGTTGTCCAGGGCGGACGGGGGCGTTCGTTAGCGTCGGCGGACGTGAAAGCAGTGGTGATCGAGGAGTTCGGCGGGGTGGACGCGGTGGCGCTCGGGAGTTCCGGTGTGGTGGCGCATTTCGGCCTGGCCCGCGCGGGGTTCGCGCCCGGCGGGTCGGTGCTGGTGCGGGGTGCGGCCGGCAGCATCGGCATCACGGCGGTCCAGCTCGCGGCCCGGGGCCGTCGCGGTCACCACGTCGCCGGCCGAGCGTGGTGACCGCCTGCGGGAACTGGGCGCCACCGACGTGCCGGACCGGTCCGGACCTGCCCGCGTTCCTCGGCGAGTTCAACCCCGACGGCCGGATCGTGCTGACGCCGGCCGGCTAGCCCTCCGGGTAGAAGAGGAACAGCGTGCACCCCGTGGTGGTGGCCGGCACGTGCCAGGTTCCCGCGGGGGCGTGCAGGAAGGTGCCGGCCGGGTAGTCGCGCGCGCCGTCGTTGAACGTGCCCGCCACCACGTAGACCTCCTCGGTGCCGGGTTCGTGGACGTCGCGGTGGGGCCAGGACGTGCCGGGGTCCATCTCCAGCAGATCGGCGTGCGCCCCGGTGGACCCGGTCCACAACGGACGGTGCCGGATCCCGGGGAAGATCTCCCGAGCCGGGGCGTCGTGGACGGAGACCGCGGTGTAGCCCTCCTGGGCGAGAATTTCGTCGTGCATGTCCCCAAGATGACGCGCGCGGGCGACGGCCGGACAGTGTCCGGAAAGACACCATGGGGTACTTTTTTGCCATGCATCGCGTGATCGCCCTCGTGCGGCCGGTGCAGTCGACGTTCGAGCTCGGCTGCGCCGCGGAGGTCTTCGGCACGGTGCGGGACGGCGTGCCGCAGTACTACGAGTTCGACGTGTGCACCGAGACGCCCGGCCCGGTGCCGACGACCGCGGGGTACGCCATGTCGGTGCCGCGGGGCCTGTCGGCGCTCGCCTCCGCGGACACCGTGATCATCCCGGGCTGGCGGCCCCTGGACGCGCCGTTGTCCCCGCGCGTGCGCCGGGCGCTGCTGCGCGCGCACGCCCGCGGGGCCCGGCTGGTCACGATCTGCTCGGGCGTGTTCGCGCTGGCGCAGACCGGCTTGCTGGACGGCCGCTCGGCCACCACGCACTGGGCGGGCGCCGACCGGCTTCAGCGCGCGTTCCCGCGGGTGCGCGTGGAGCCGGACCGGCTCTACGTGGACCACGGCGACGTCGCCACGAGCGCCGGTGCGGGCGCCGGGATCGACCTGTGCCTGCACCTCGTGCGGCGGGACCACGGGGCCGCGCACGCCGCACTCCTCGCGCGGCACATGGTGATGCCCCCGCACCGCGACGGTGGTCAGAACCAGTTCGTGCCGCCGGCGCCGCCCGCGGAGGCGCTGGACGGCCTGCTCGACTGGGCCGGTGAGCGGCTCGGCACCCCGCTGTCGGTGACCGATCTGGCCGCGCGGCTCAACGTCTCGCCCCGCACGCTGGCGCGGCGCTTCCAGGAGCAGCTCGGCATGAGCCCGGGCGCGTGGCTGCTGTCCCGCCGGGTGGCGGAGGCGCGCCGGCTGCTGGAGGACACCGATCTGCCGGTGGAGGCGATCGCGGCGCGCGTCGGGCTCACCTCGGCGGTCAACCTGCGCCGCCGCTTCCGCGATCAGGTGGGTACGACGCCGGGGGCGTACCGGCGGGCGTTCCGATCTCCGGAACCTGCGGGCGCGGCGAGTTGAGCTGCACGATCAGCGCGCCGCCCAGCAGGACGACCGCGCCGGCGAGCTGGGGCCAGGCGAGGGTTTCGTGCAGCAGTGCCCACGCGGTGGCGGTGGCGATGACGGGTTCGAGCAGGCCGATGACGCTGGCGACCGAGGCCGGGAGGTGGCGCAGCGCGGTGAGGCCGATGGCGTAGGCCAGCACGGTGGAGAACAGCGCGACGGCGACCAGCAGCAGCCACACCGGCGGGCGCCACGGGCCGAACTCGCCGGGCGCGGTGAGGATCTCGGCGGGCAGGGTCCACGGCGGCGCGACCGCGCACACCGCGACCGCGCCGATGATCATGCCCCAGGTGACCATGCCGAGCGGGTGGCGGGTGCTGACGCCGTGCTCGCCGAGCAGGAAGTAGGCCGCCGAGCACACCGCGGCGCCGAGCCCGGCGAGCAGGCCGGCCGCGTCCAGGCTCAGCCCCTGCCACACCTGCGCGACGCCGGCGAGCCCGGCCATGGCGAGCGCGATCCCGGCCCACATGCGCCCGGGCAGCCGCACGCCGCGCACGAACCGCGTCCACAGCGCGATCAGCACCGGGGAGGTGAACTCGAGCAGGATCGCGATGCCGACGGGCAGCCGCCCCGCGGCGACGAAGTAGCACAGCTGCACGCCCGCGACGCCGAGCAGGCCGTAGCCGAGCAGCAGGGGCCATTCCGCGCGGCGCACGCGCAGCAGCGACGGTTTCACCAGGGCCACCACGGCGGCCAGCACGAGCGCGGCGAGACCGATCCGCGCCGCGGCGACCTGTTCGGCGGACAGCCCGGCGAGCATCGCGGGTTTCGCGATGGTGCCGGAGCTGCCGAAACAGACCGAGGAGACCAGGATCAGCGTCGTGCCACGCCCGCGGTGCGGGACGAACGCACGCGCGGGTGCGGGAGCTTCGGTGACCACCCGATCCACCCTAGGCAGCCGGGCGGTACGGCGGTACCGGAATTCCGTCACGCCGCGGCTAACCGGTCACACTCGCACGCCGGTTAGCAGGCGAGAGGGGTGGAATGCGGCGGGGCCGCGCCGGGGGAGCGGTTGCCCGGCCTGGCCGGCCGGCGCAACAGCCACGCCGGTCAGGAGCCCCGGCCCACCCGGACGTACCCGGCGATCGTGGCGAGGCGGGTGCCCTGGATGCGCAGCGCCTCGAGCGACTCCTTGTCCGGCTCGGCCGCCTTGCGCGACACGAACGAGCCGCCGTAGGGGTTGCCCGACTCCAGCAGGTGCGGCTGCCCGTAACCGAGCGGCAGCACGATCGCGCCCCAGTGGTAGAAGATGTTGTTCATCGCCAGCACCGTCGCCTCCAGCCCGCCGTGCGCGGTGGACGCCGTGGTGAACGACGTGGCGACCTTGTCGGCCAGCTTCCCCTTGGCCCACAGGCCACCCGTGCTGTCCAGATAGGACTTCAGCTGGCTCGCCGGCCCGCCGAACCGCGTCGGGCTGCCGAGCGCGAGCCCGTCGGCCCACTCCAGGTCGCCCAGGGTGGCCAGGTCGTCGTGCGGCCCGGAGTCCACCCACGCCCGCCAGCGCGGGTTGGTCGCGATCGCCTCGGGCGGGGCGGTTTCGGGCACCGTGCGCACCCGCATCTCGGCCCCCGCGTCGGCGGCCCCCTCGGCCAGCGCGGCGGCCAGCTTCGCGGTGTTACCGGTGGCGCTGTAGTACACGACGAGAATCCGGGTGCTCACGATCACCACCCTAGGGGAGCGGCACACCGGTTCCAGCATCTGAGAGATCACCCGCGGCCGCGCGGAGATCCTTACCGTGCCTGGACGTGACGACCACGGCCGAGTCCCCGCCCCGCACCACGCCCCGCAGCGCCGCGATCGGCAGCATGATCGGCACCACGATCGAGTGGTACGACTTCTGCCTCTACGCCACCGCGACCGCGCTGGTGTGCAAACCGCTGTTCTTCCCCAGCGTCTCCTCGACCGCGGGCACGCTCGCGGCGTTCGGCACCTACGCGGTCGGCTTCGGCGCGCTGCCGCTCGGCGCGGTGATCTCCGGTCACCTCGGCGACCGGGTGGGTCGCAAGGCGGTGCTGGTCGGCGCGTTGCTGCTGATGGGCATCGCCACCACGGCGATCGGGGTGCTGCCCACCTACGCGCAGGCCGGGATCGCCGCCCCCGCGCTGCTCGTGGTGCTGCGGCTGGTGCAGGGCCTGGCGGTCGGCGCGGAGTGGGGCGGCGCCGCGCTGCTGTCGGTCGAGCACGCCGCACCCGGCCGGCGCGGGCTGTTCGGCAGCTTCACGCAACTCGGCTCGTCGGCCGGGATGCTGCTGGCCACCGGCGTCTACTACCTCGTGCGCACGCTCGCCGGCGATGACGTGTTCCTGTCCTGGGCGTGGCGGGTGCCGTTCCTGCTCAGCCTGGTGCTCGTGGTGGTCGGCCTGGTGATCCGGCTGCGGCTGACCGACGCGCCGGTGTTCGCCGAGCTGCGCGCCTGCGGGGAAACCGCCCGGCTGCCGGTGGTGGAGGTGCTGCGGACCCAGCCCCGCAACGTCGCGCTGACCACCGGGCTGCGGCTGTCGCAGATCGCGTTGTTCGTGCTGCTCACCACCTACTCGCTGACCTACCTGCAGACCACGTTCGGCAAGGACAGTTCGGTGGGGCTGGTCGCGGTGATGGTCGCCTCCGCGGCCGGGCTGGTCAGCACCCCGCTGTGGGGGTACCTGTCCGACCGCTTCGGGCGCCGCCCGCCGTACCTGTTCGGGTCGGTGACCGGGATCGTGGCGCTGGCGATCGTGTTCGGCGTGAACGTGGTGCACGACGCGATGTACGGGCCGCAGGCCGCCTGGTTCGGTGAGCTGTTCGGCACCCGCGTGCGCTACAGCGGCGCGTCGCTGGGCTACCAGATCGGCGCGGCGCTCTCCGGCGGGTTCGCGCCGCTGATCGCCGCCGCGCTGACCTGTCCTTCTGGCTGGCCCTGGCGCGCACGCTGGAGGACGGCGGGTTCGACGCGTTGTTCCTCGCCGACGTGCTGGGCGTGTACGACGTCTACGGCGGGTCGAAGGACGCCGCGGTCGCCGACGCCGCGCAGATCCCGGTGAACGAGCCGACTGTGCTGCTGCCCGCGCTGGCGGCGGTGACCTCGCACCTCGGGTTCGGGGTCACCGTGTCCACGACGTACGAGCAGCCGTACTCGCTGGCCCGCCGCCTGTCCACACTGGACCACCTGACGCGGGGGCGGGTCGCGTGGAACATCGTGACGTCCTATCTGGACAGTGCGGCCCGCAACCTCGGTCTGGGCGCCCAGGTGCCGCACGACGAGCGGTACGAGATCGCCGAGGAGTACCTCGAGGTCTGCTACCGGCTGTGGGAGGGCTCGTGGGAGGACGACGCCGTCGTGCGCTCCGGCGGGGTGTACGCGGATCCGGCGAAGGTGCACGACATCGGGCACCAGGGGAAGTACTTCTCGGTACCCGGGCCGCACCTGTCGGAGCCGTCGCCGCAGCGCACGCCGGTGCTGTTCCAGGCGGGCGCGTCGCCGCGGGGCGTGCGGTTCGCGGCACGGCACGCGGAGGCGGTGTTCGTGTCCGGGCCGACGCCGGGGGCGGTGCGCCGTTCGGTGGACGCGATCCGCGCGGGCGTGGCCGAGCAGGGCCGGGACCCGCGGGCGGTGAAGATCTTCACGATGCTCACGCCCGTGGTGGCCGAGACGTCCGAGGAGGCCGCGGCGAAGCTGCGGGAGTACCGGTCGCTGGTCTCGGTTCCCGTCGCGTTCGCCCGGTTCGGCGGCTGGACGGGCGTCGACCTGGCCGAACTGCCGGTGGACGAGCCGCTGACCTACCGCGACGGGGACGCGAACCGGTCGGCGCTGGCGGCGTTCACGACGGCCGAGCGGGCGTGGACGCCGCGGGAGCTGGCCGGGTTCATCGGGCTCGGCGGCCGCGGGCCGGTCGTGGCGGGTTCCGGCCCGGAGGTCGCGGACGAGCTGGAGCGGTGGGTGGCGGAGGCCGACGTGGACGGCTTCAACCTGGCGTACGTCACGACGCCGGGCACGTTCGCGGACTTCACGCGCTGGGTGGTGCCCGAGCTGCGCCGCCGGGGCCGGGTGCCGGCGCGGCCGGCGGAGGGCACGCTACGGGAACGCCTCGGCGGCGAGGGCCCCCGCCTGGCGGCGGACCACCCCGGGGCCGCCTACCGCCGCTGATCGCTCCCGAGCCGGGCGTGCTCGCTCAGTTCCAGGTCGATGAAGGCGCCGATCATCGCCCGCCACACCGGCTCGGCGACCTCGGGCGCCAGTCCCGCAGCCTCCGCCCGGTCGCGGACCGACGCGATCACCTGCTCCACCCGGCCCGGCGCGCGCACCGCCTGCTCGTCGGTCTTGACCGCGGCCGCTGCCCGCACCAGGGACTGGCGGGCGGCCAGCAGGCGGATCAACTCGGTGTCGAGAGCGTCGATGCGGGCGCGGATCTCCGCCAGCGACTCCGGATCGGTCACCGGGGCCGCCAGGGGCTGATCGTGTCGGTGGGCCGCGTCGGGTCGTGGAACTTCGGCTCGTCCGGCTCGTCGCGGCGCAGCGCGGTCAGCCCGGCGGTGATCGCGCGCATGATCTTCGCGTGCGCGCGCACCCCGGCGCCCGGGCGGTCCGGCTCGATGTCGCCCAGGTCGACCGGTTCGCCGAAGTGCACCCGGTACGTCGGGCGCCGCAGCGGGGCCGTCAGCCCGGACCGGGCCAGCGGCAGCAGGTCCGCGGGCCCCTCGACGCGCTCGGTGCCCCAGTACACGGCCTCGTGCGCGCCCCACTGGCTGATCGGCACCACCGCCACCCCGGCGGCGATCGCGAGCCGCGCGGCGCCCGTCTTGCCGCGCTCCGGCCACAGGCCCGGGTCGTGGCTGATCCGGCCCTCCGGGTAGACGATGACCGGGCTCGGGGTGGTCCGCATCTCCTGCACGGCCTGCGCGAACTGCTCCAGCGCGCTGGCCTTGCCGCGGTCGATGCGCAGGTGCCCGCTGACCTTCAGCGCGGGCCCGATCACCGGCGCGTCCAGGATCCCGCCGGCCAGCATGAACCGCGGCGAGATGCCGATCTTCCGGCAGGCCGCGATCAGCACGAACGGGTCGAACACGCCGATGTGGTTGGCGGCCATCAGGAACGGCCGTCCCCGCAGCTCCGGCGCGATCCGGCCGGTGATCCGCAGGCGCCCGGTCAGCGCGACGAGCCCCTGGTCCAGACGCGTCATGGTCCGCCAGACCGCCGGTGGCCTGCGGCGGGTCTGCCCGGTGTCGTCGGAGTGCAGCGCGAACATGGTCGCCAGCATGGCAGATCACCGAAATGGCGGATCAAGGTCCGCCGGTGACGGGGAAGTTCGCGCTGTGCCGAGTGTGGCACCTGGGGTTGCTGGGGCCAGGCGGTTACCGTAGAGGACATGGCGAGCGGGGCGGCGACGAGGAGCAGCGGCACGAAACGGACCGGCGGCAAGGGCGGCACCGCGCGCAGGACGACGCGCGGCGCGGCCAAGTCGCGGCCCGCGGCCTCGCGCGCCCGCAAGCCCGCACCGAAGAAGAAGGCCGGCACGTTCAGCAAGGCCGTCCGCGGTGGCTGGAACCTGCTGGCCAAGGGGCTGGGCAGCCTGGTGCGCACCGTCGGCCGCGGCCGCGAGCTGGAGCCGGAGCACCGCCGCGACGGGCTCGCGCTGGGGTTCATCGCCCTGGCCGTGATCATCGCCGCCGGGGTGTGGTGGCGCGCGGCCGGACCGGTCGGCGGCTACGTCGAGCTGGGCACCCGCACGATCTTCGGCGCCGGCGCGGTCACCCTGCCGCTCGTGCTCGTGGTCACCGCCGTGACGCTGATGCGCAGCGAGCCGCAACCGGAGATCCGCCCGCGCATGGTCATCGGCACCGTGCTGGGCGTGTTCGCGCTGCTGGGCCTGCTGCACCTGTTCAACGGCCGCCCGCACGACACCGAGAACCAGCGCTACGCCGGTGGTGTCCTCGGCTTCCTCTCCGGCGACCTGCTCGCCCAGGGGCTGACGGCGTGGGTCGCGGTGCCGCTGCTGTTCCTCGCGCTGGCGTTCGGCCTGCTCGTGTTCACCGGCACCCGCATCCGCGACATCCCGCACCTGGTCCGCACCTGGGGCCTGGACCCCGAGGACGTGGCCGAGGAGGAGGCGCAGCGCGAGGCGCGCGCCGAGAAGCGCGACGAGGTCACCGACGCCGACCCGAAGGCCGTCCGGCTGCGCAAGCCCTCCCGCCGCCGCCAGGCGACCGGCGCCGATCCGGACCAGCTGGACATCGAGTCCGCGCTGGCCGAGGCGCCCACCCCGGCGCGGCCGCCGAAGCCGGTGCCGGCCGAGGTGCCGGAGAAGAAGCCCAAGAAGCCCGAGCCGGTCATGTCGGTCACCCGCACCGTCGAGGGCGACTACGAGCTGCCGCCCGCCGATCTGCTGCAGCTGGGCGACGCGCCGAAGACCCGCAGCAAGGCCAACGACGCCATGATCGAGGCGATCACCGGCGTGCTGGAGCAGTTCAACGTCGACGCGCAGGTCACCGGCTTCACCCGCGGCCCGACGGTGACCCGCTACGAGGTCGAGCTGGGTCCGGGCGTGAAGGTCGAGAAGATCACCGCGCTGACCAAGAACATCGCCTACGCGGTGGCCACCGACAACGTCCGCCTGCTCGCGCCGATCCCCGGCAAGTCGGCGGTCGGCATCGAGGTGCCCAACTCCGACCGCGAGATGGTGCGCCTCGGTGACGTGCTGCGCTCCTCGACGGCGGCCAAGGACAACCACCCGATGGTCATCGGGCTGGGCAAGGACATCGAGGGCCACTTCGTCACCGCGAACCTGACGAAGATGCCGCACCTGCTGGTCGCCGGTTCCACCGGTTCCGGTAAGTCGAGCTTCGTCAACTCGATGCTGGTGTCGCTGCTGTCCCGGGCCACGCCGGACGAGGTCCGGATGATCCTGATCGACCCGAAGATGGTCGAGCTGACGCCGTACGAGGGCATCCCGCACCTGATCACGCCCATCATCACCCAGCCGAAGAAGGCCGCCGCGGCGCTGGCCTGGCTGGTGGAGGAGATGGAGCAGCGCTACCAGGACATGCAGGCCAACCGGGTGCGTCACATCGACGACTTCAACCGCAAGGTCTCCTCGGGGGAGATCACGGCGCCGCCGGGCAGCGAGCGCGTCTACCGCCCGTACCCGTACATCATGGCGATCGTCGACGAGCTGGCCGACCTGATGATGACCGCGCCACGCGACGTCGAGGACGCGATCGTGCGGATCACACAGAAGGCCCGCGCCGCCGGGATCCACCTGGTGCTGGCCACGCAGCGGCCGTCGGTGGACGTGGTGACCGGCCTGATCAAGACGAACGTGCCGTCGCGGCTGGCGTTCGCGACGTCGTCGCTGACCGACTCGCGGGTCATCCTGGACCAGCCGGGCGCGGAGAAGCTGATCGGCATGGGCGACGGCCTGTACCTGCCGATGGGCGCGGGCAAGCCGGTCCGCATCCAGGGCGCCTACGTCGGCGACGACGAGATTTCCGCGATCGTCAACTTCACCAAGGAGCAGGCGCAGCCGGAGTACCAGGAGGGCGTCACCGCCGCGAAGGCCGGTGAGAAGAAGGAGATCGACCCGGACATCGGCGACGACCTGGACGTCCTGCTGCAGGCGGCGGAGCTGATCATCACCTCGCAGTTCGGGTCGACGTCGATGCTGCAGCGCAAGCTGCGGGTGGGGTTCGCCAAGGCCGGGCGGCTGATGGACCTGCTGGAGACGCGCGGCGTGGTGGGCCCGTCGGAGGGCTCGAAGGCGCGCGACGTGCTCGTCAAGCCCGAGGACCTGGAAGGCACGCTGATGCTCATCCGCGGCGGCTCGGCGCCCGACGACGGCGACGCGGACTAGGAGCCGCCGAACTTCCGGACGGCCTGGTAGTAGGTCCAGGCCGTGCCGTTGCAGCGCCAGTCGCCGTGGCAGATGACCTTCAGGTCGGCGTAGAAGTTGTCGTCGATCTTCTTCCGGTTGGCGCTGGTGAACCGGTCCTGCCGCTTGTAGTTGCGGTACCCGAAGTCGTGGCGGTGGCAGGCGGGGGAGAAGTCGAACCCGAGCGGCTTGTCCGGCGACCACGAGCAGGTGTCCGACGACCAGTCCAGCTTCGCCGCGTACGGCCGGTCCGCGCGGATCTCCTCGAACCGGCTCAGCGACGTGCCGAACAGGTACTTGTCGGTCACCGCCCCGATGTCGGCGGCCTGCGCGGTGCCGGTTCCGGCGACCAGGGCGGTGGCCAGTGCGGCCGTGGACAGCAGACGGCGGGCGGCGACGCGCATCGGGGCTCCTCGCTGATCAAGGGACGGCCATGATCAGCTTCCGGCCGCCCGGTGACGGCCACCAGCCCCGAAAGGTGGATACCGGGCGAACTTCACCCGGCGGGCGCAGCGCCCGCCGACAAGGAGGCAGAACTCGCGCTCACGAGCGTGGAACTCGCGAGCAGGAGGGTGGGACTCGCGAGCAGGAGGGTGGGACTCGCGCACCGGAGCGTGG
>NZ_PQHY01000106.1:0-19106 GCF_003385175.1 Amycolatopsis ruanii | reverse complement strand
GGACGTCACCGCGGGAGGGCCTCGCCCGGGTGGGCGGCGGTCCGGGGCGGCGGGGCGGCGGCTGCCGGTAGGCGCCGTCGCGCCCGGGCAGCGGCATCATCTGCGCGGGCTGGTGCTGTCGCGGGCCGCGCGGCGGTACGCGCGGTGGGTAGCCGCCCTGGTTCGTCACGCCATCACCGTTCCCCGATCGACCGGCCCTAGGACGCACCTAGTGAACCGCAAACCTCTCGATCAAGGACGTCCAGCACCCCGAAAGGGTTGCTCACCTCTACACGGGCAGGCGAAGCCGCTGGTCGGGACGCACCGTCCAGGCGGTGAGCGGCGCCACACCCGCCGCGTCCAGGGCGAACTCGCGTGCCAGCCGGTTCCACACCCCGGGCCGGTGCAGCATGGCGTGCCCCTCGGACATGACCTCGATGCGCACCACCCGCTCGGCGACCGCCTGGGCGCGCTCGGCGTAGGCGAAGGACTCGGCGGGCCGGGTGATGCGGTCGCGCGTGCCGTGGGCGATCACCACCGTCTTGCCGGTCACCGGTTCGACCGGCTCGCCGAGCGGCGTCCACGGGGCCAGCGCCAGCACCGACCGGACCTGCGGATCGGCGGCCACCCGCAGCGCGACCCGGCCGCCCATCGAGTGCCCGGCGAGGAACACCGGCACGCCCGGCCGCTCGGCGCGGATCCGCTCCAGAGCCCACCGCGCGTCGGCGACCGGGTGCAGGTCGGGGTCGTTCCAGCCGCGGACCCGGTTGCGCATCAGCCGAACCTCGACACCGTGCGGCGCGCCGGCGCGCAGGATCTGCCGCGCCAGGGGCACCATCCGCAGGTAGGCCAGGCCCCAGGGGCGGACCACGTTGAGGCCGTTCTCGGCGCCGCCGTGCAGGACCAGCACCACCGCCCGCACCGGTCCGCGGGCGCGCCAGGTCCTCAGCACGGGATCACTCGTCACACACCGGCCAACACCACGGACGGCGGGAATCTTCCACCGGCCACCCGGACGAGGTGATTCGGTGCCGGGGTCCGCCAAACCGGGCGAAGTCCCGCGGAGCGGGACCGTTGCGGGTGCGGCAGCCCGGACGGCGGGAACCGTCCATCCACCACCCGGGCGGAGGTGGCTCGCTCCCAGGGGCGGTTCCCTCAGCGGCGGAGCCACTCGCATCGGGGCCGTCAACCAGCACCACCACGGGCGAAGTCCCGCGGAGCGGGACCGTTGCGGTGGCAGTGGGAACCTTCCACCCACCACCCGGCGGGGTGGTTCAGTGCCCAGGGGCCGTCCCCTCAGCGGCAAAGCCGCGCAGAACCCGACCGCCGTGGCTGGCAGCAGGCCGGACAGCCAGAGCCGTCCACCAACCACCCAGACGGCGTGGTTCAGCGCCCAGGGGCCCTCTCCTCAGCGGCAAAGCCCCGCGGAGCGCGACCGTTGCCGGTGGCGGCGGGAACCGTCCGCCGACCACCTGGCGGGGTGGTTCGTTGCCTAGGGTCGGGCGCATGATCCACGATCTGGTCGCCGGGGCCCTCGCGCGGGCCGGCGAACGCAACTCCGGCGCGATCCGGCGGGCGGCGGGCCTCGTGCTGGCCGCGGTGCGGGCGGACGCGCGCGTCTTCACCGGTGGCGCCGGGCATTCGCTGGCGTCGGTCGCCGAGACCTTCTACCGCGCGGGCGGCCTGGCCTGCGTGTACCCGCTCTACCACCCGGACCTGCTGCCGCTGCACGGCGCCGCCACCAGCACGGCCGCCGAGCGGCGGTCCGGTCTGGCCGCCGAGGTCCTGGCCGAACGCGCACCCGGTCCGGACGACGTGGTGTTCGTCTTCTCCAACTCCGGTGTCAACCCCTACCCGGTGGAGCTGGCCGAAGCCGCGGGAGCGCCGGTGGTGGCCGTGACGTCCCGGGCCTCGGTCGAGGCGGCGCCGCGCCGCGCGCACAGCACTCTGCTGGAGCAGGCCGACGTCGTGCTCGACACCGGCGTCCGGCCGGGCGACGCCGCCTTCCCCGAGGACGATCCGCGCACGGTGGCGCTGTCCTCGTTGCTCAACGTCTACCTGTGGAACGAGGTGCTGGCGCACGTCGTCACCACCGCCGCGCAGGAGGGCGTCGAGGTGCCGCTGTGGCGCAGCTCGAACGTCGAGGGCGGCGACGCGGCCAACGTCGCGCTGCTGGACCACTACCGCCCCCGCGTCCCGGCGCTGCGCTAAGCGGCGGCGGGCTCCTCGGCGAACTGGGTGTGGTAGAGGCCGGCGTAGCGGCCGTTCGCGGCGAGCAGCTCCTCGTGCGTGCCGCGTTCGACGATGCGCCCGGCCTCGACCACCAGGATCTGGTCGGCCGCCCGCACGGTGGACAGCCGGTGCGCGATGACCAGTGCGGTCCGCCCCTCCAGCGCGTGCGACAGTGCTTCGCTGACCGCCGCCTCCGACTCGGAGTCCAGGTGCGCGGTCGCCTCGTCCAGCACGATCACCCGCGGCTGGGCCAGCAGCAGCCGCGCGATCGTCAGGCGCTGCCGTTCCCCGCCGGAGAGCCGGTAGCCGCGCTCCCCCACCACCGTGTCCAGCCCGTCGGGCAGGCTGCGCACCAGCCCGGCCAGCTGCGCGCGGTCCAGCGCGTCCCAGATCTCCTCCTCGGTCACCCCGGGCCGCGCGTACTCCAGGTTGGCGCGGATCGTGTCGTGGAACAGGTGCCCGTCCTGGGTCACCACGCCGACGGTGTCGCGGATCGAGGCGAAGCCCAGGTCACGCACGTCCACATCGGACAAGCGGATGGCGCCGGAGTCGACGTCGTAGAGGCGCGGCAGCAGCGACGCGATCGTCGACTTGCCCGCCCCGGACGACCCGACCAGGGCGACCATCTGCCCGGCCTCGGCGCGGAAGCTGATCCCGTGCAGCACCTCCTCGCCGCCCCGGGTGTCCAGTGTGGACACCTCCTCCAGCGAGGCCAGGGAGTACTTGTCGGCGGCCGGGTAGGCGAAGCGCACGTCGTCGAACTCGACCGACACGCCACCCTTCGGCACCGTCCGGGCGTCCGGCTTCTCGGTGATCATCGGGTCGAGGTCGAGCACCTCGAAGACCCGCTCGAACGACACCAGCGCGGTCATCACGTCCACCCGGACGTTGGCCAGCGCGGTCAGCGGGCTGTAGAGCCTGGTCAGCAGAAGCGCGAGCGCGACGACGGTGCCCGGGGCGAGCTGCCCGCGGATCGCCAGCCAGCCACCCAGGCCGTAGACCAGGGCCTGCGCGAGCGCCGACACCAGGGTCAGGCTGGTCATGAACCAGCGGGTGAGCATCGCGGTGCGCACCCCGATGTCCCGCACCCGCCCGGCGCGGGCGCCGAAGTCCTCGGCCTCCCGCCGCGGCCGCCCGAACAGCTTGACCAGCGTCGCGCCGGGCGCGGAGAACCGCTCGGTCATCTGCGTGGTCATCCCCGCGTTGAGCTGGGCGGACTCGCGCTGCAGGTCGGCCATCCGGCGGCCGATGCGCTGCGCCGGGAGCACGAACACCGGCAGCAGCACCAGCGCCAGCAGCGTCACCTGCCAGGACAACGTCACCATCACCGCGAGCGAGAGGACCAGCTGGATCACGTTGGTGACCAGGCCGGACAGGGTCGCGGTGAAGGTCCGCTGCGCGCCGATCACGTCATTGTTCAGACGGCTGACCAGCGCGCCGGTGCGCGTGCGGGTGAAGAACGCGATCGGCATCCGCTGCACGTGCTCGAACACCGCGCGGCGCAGGTCGTAGATCAGCCCCTCACCGATGCGGGCCGACAACCAGCGCTCGACCAGGCCGAACCCGGCGTCGGCGACCGCCAGCCCGGCCACGATCACCGCCAGCAGCACGACGAGCCCGGAGTCCTTGCCGCCGACGATCGTGTCCACGACCTTGCCGGCCAGCACCGGCGTGCTGACCGCGACCACCGCCGACACCACGGTCAGCGCCAGGAAGACCAGCAGGCTGCGCCAGTACGGCCGGGCGAAGCGCGCCACCCGGCGGATCGTGCCGGGCGCGAGGCCCTTCGGCGCGTCCGCGGCGCGCATCGCCGAACTCATCAACGACCAGGTGTTGTCCACGCCGCCCACCCTAAAACTTCGACAATGCTTGAGGTCTACCCCGGAGACCTCCAGGCCAACGCGGCCGGACACCAAAAGCTTCCCGGAGGTCGCCGCCGATTCCGCCCTCGGTAACCTTTGCCCATGGGGAGGGACGAAACCGGTGCCGGATCACCCGGCGGCCCGCGATGACCACTGAGCACACCGCGGTGCGTCCGCCGGCTCCCGCACTCGACCGGTGGCGCGCGCTGCTCGCCACCCACCCGCTGACCGTCGACCTGGTCTTCTACCTCGGCTGCACCGTCTACGCGATCGCGCTGGCGATCACAGGCGAGTTCTACGGCTTCCGCATCTGGGGATCGTGCGCGGCGTTCGGCTACGCCTTCGCCGCCGCCCACACCGGCTGGCTGATGGCCACGCGCCGCCGGGCCGGGCTGCTGCGCTCCCGCTGGGTGGGCCTGGCCGGCATCGGCGTGCTGTCGATGCTGCTGCCCCTGACCGTCCTGGTGATCCGGCGGCTGACCGGCACGGACTGGCTGTACACGCCGTTCTCCTGGAGCGCGCAGCCCGAGGTGTGGGTGATCGAGCGGTCGGCGAGCCTGCTGCTGGACAACGGCACGCCGTACGTGGACGTCGAGGCGCTCACCCGGGCGCCTGAGGTCAACGACTACACCCCCTACGGCCCGGTGATGGCCGTGTTCGGGCTGCCGCGCGCCCTGTTCGGCGGGAGCCCGGTCGCCGACGCCCTCACCGACGCGCGGCTGGTGTTCGCCCTGACCGCGTGCGTGTGCGCGTGGCTGACGATCCGGCTGTCGCGCACCCCGCGGGTTCCGGTGCGCGCCGCGCAGTTCGCCATGGCCTGCCCGCTCACCGCGCTGACCTGGGCGGTCGCCGGGCCGGACCTGGCGATCGTCGGTCTCATGCTGGTCGCGGCCGCGCTCGCGGCCCGGGACCGCCCGGTGGCGAGCGCGATCGTGCTCGCGCTGGTGATCAGCGCGAAGCTCATCGTGGCACCGGCCGCCGTGGTGCTGGCCGTGCTCGTCTTCGCCCGCCTGGGCGGCAGGGCCCTGGCGCGCTTCCTCGCCACGACGGTGCTCGCGTGCGCGGTGCTCAACGTCCCCGTGTTCCTGGTGAACCCGCGGGCGTTCGTCGAGCACGTGATCCGGTTCCCGGCCGGCCTGGGCCAGGTGACGTCACCGGCGGCGAGCCCGTTGCCGGGCTACCTCATCGCCAGTACCGGACCGGCCGGGAAGGTGGCCGCGTTCGTCCTGCTCGCCGGCGCCGCTGCCGCGATCCTCGTCTGGTTGCTGCGGCGTCCGCCCGTGGCCGGATCGGACGCGTTGTGGCGCATCGCCGTGGGCCTGGGGGCCTTCACCCTCCTGACGCCCGCGACGCGCTTCGGATACCTGGTGTACCCGTGCGTGCTCCTCGGTGCGATGTTGTGCTTCCGCCGTGCCGAGGCCGGGGACCCCCGGCCTACTTCTTCTTAGCGCGCGTCGCCCCGCCGCGCCCGCGCAACTGCACACCGGATTCGGAAAGCACGCGGTGCACAAAACCGTACGAGCGTCCGGTCGACTCGGCCAGGGCCCGAATACTCGCACCCTTCTCATATTTCTTCTTCAGGTCAGCGGCAAGCTTGTCGCGCGTACTGCCGGTGATCCGCGCGCCCTTCTTCAGGTCAGCCACGTCGTTCCGCCTTCCACCAGATCGCGTTGGCAGGCCACGGTGGGCCTCGTCACGCAATGATCGAACACGAACCGCGAATTTGCCAGACGAGCGGCGAAAAACCTGCCCAATGGCGGAAAAATTGCGCCATTCCAGGTGGTTGCCTAGTCCAACTAAGCAATCAGCCCTTTGTTTACGTCACGCCAACTGGACGAGTTCCAAGTAATCATCCGACCAGTGATCCTCCGTGCCGTCGGGCAACAGGATCACCCGCTCGGGTTCGAGGGCCTCGACGGCGCCCGGGTCGTGGGTCACCAGGACGACGGCGCCGGTGTAGCTGCGCAAGGCGTTGAGCACCTGCTCGCGGCTGGCCGGGTCCAGGTTGTTGGTCGGCTCGTCGAGCAGCAGGACGTTGGCGGCGCTGGACACCAGGCCCGCGAGCGCGAGCCGGGTCTTCTCGCCGCCGGAGAGGGTGCCGGCCGGCTGGTCCAGCTGCTCGCCGGTGAACAGGAACGAGCCCAGCAGGTTCCGCAGCTCCTGCGCGCCGGTGTCCGGGGCGAGGTGGCGGATGTTCTCCCACACGCTGGCGTCGTGGTCGAGCGTCTCGTGTTCCTGCGCGTAGTAGCCCAGGCGCAGGCCGTGGCCGGGCTCGACGCGTCCGGTGTCCGGCTTTTCCATGCCGCCCAGCAGGCGCAGCAGGGTGGTCTTGCCTGCACCGTTGAGGCCGAGCACGACGACCTTGGTGCCGCGGTCGATCGCGAGGTCGACGCCGGTGAAGATCTCCAGCGAGCCGTACGATTTGGACAGTCCCTCGGCGGTGAGCGGGGTGCGCCCGCACGGGGCCGGGGCCGGGAACTTGATGTGCGCGACCTTGTCGGCCTGGCGCTGCTCGTCGAGCCCGGCGAGCATCTGCTCGGCGCGGCGGGCCATGTTCTTCGCCGCGACGGCCTTGGTGGCCTTCGCGCCGAGCTTCGCGGCCTGGGCCTGCAGGGCGGAGGCCTTCTTCTCGGCGTTGGCCCGCTCGCGGCGGCGGCGCTTCTCGTCGGTGGCGCGCGCCTCGAGGTAGCGGTTCCAGGTCATGTTGTAGGTGTCCAGCTCGGCGCGGGTGGCGTCGAGGAACCAGACCTTGTTCACGACCTCGGCCAGCAGGTCGACGTCGTGGCTGATCACCACGAGGCCGCCCTCGTGGCCCTTGAGGAAGCCGCGCAGCCAGTTGATCGAGTCGGCGTCGAGGTGGTTGGTGGGCTCGTCGAGCAGCAGGATCGTGTCCGAGCGGCCGGAGGCGCCCACGTCGGAGGCGGCGAACAGGATGCGGGCCAGCTCGACGCGGCGGCGCTGGCCACCGGAGAGGGTGCGCAGCGGCTGGGTGAGGACGCGGTCGGCGAGGCCGAGGTTGGCGCAGATGCGGGCGGCCTCGCTCTCCGCGGCGTACCCGCCGAGGGAGGCGAAGCGCTCCTCGAGGCGACCGTAGCGGCGGATCGCCTTGTCCCGCTCGGCGTCGTCGACCAGCTCGGACATGGCGGTCTGGGCCTTCTCCATGTCGCGCAGGAGGGTGTCGAGGCCGCGGGCGGACAGGACGCGGTCCTTGGCGGGGACGGACAGGTCACCCTCGCGGGGGTCCTGGGGCAGGTAGCCGAGCTCGCTGCCGCGGCGGACCTCGCCCGCGTAGGGCTCACCCTCGCCGGCGAGGACCTTCAGGGTGGTCGTCTTGCCGGCGCCGTTGCGCCCCACCAGGCCGATGCGATCGCCCGGCTGGATGCGCAGGGTGGTGTCGGAGAGCAGAATGCGCGACCCGGCGCGCAGTTCGAGGCCGGTGGCCGTGATCAAGGAAACTCCCGGTTTCGGGGGTGGACAGGTGGCATCGACGGGCCTGCTGCACAGGCGGCCCGGAGCTACTCCAACTGGACGTCCACGAACCCAGTGTACGGACCGCTGTCGAGGGATTTTCCCCACGGTGGCGGGCCTCACCCGCAGCACCAGTGAAGCTGGGTGGTCATCCCGTCGCCTGACACCGCAACGATCACTTTGAGCCAGGCCCGCAACCCAGGCCGCCCACCGCCGCCCGACAACGCAACCTTGCGGGCCTGGCTCAAAGTGATACACCCAAACCGGATGGCGACGGGATGACCACCCAGCGACCACCTGCCCGAGGCGAGCTGACAACGGTCCCCCGTCATCCCGGAGCCTGCCCGTCCGGCGAGGACATCTTTTGATCTTTAGAGCCGCGCCCCCGTCGGCAGGCGAGGAGTCCGCCCTACGGGCGGAGGGCACCTACGGCGCCGAACGGTCCACTCGCGTTGCCGGCCGGCGGTTCGTTGCCGGGTGCCGCTCAGAGCACGAACGAGTCCGACCACGGCTGCCCGGACCGGCCCGACAGCGCCTCCAGCAGGCTGACCGCCTGCTTGTCCGTCAGCGACGACACGAAGTCGATCACCGCGCGGCCCCTCGCCAGGCCCCGGATCGCGTCCGCCCCGGCGACCGGCTCGCCGGTGGCTCCGACCAGCAGCTCGGGCGCGTTCCGGGCCAGCCCCTCGAACTCCGACTGCGCCAGCTCCACCAGGTCGTACAGGCGGCGTGGCAACCGCGACACCTCGTCCCGGTCGGCGAGCCACGCGTCCAGCGCGTCGACCAGCGTCGTCAGCAGCGACGCCTGTCCCCGCTGATGCAGGGCCAGCTCGGGGCGCAGCAGCACGAACCGCCGGTGCACGAACTTCAGCACCTGCACCTCGTGCCACTGGGCGGTCCGCAGCGACACGTGCCCGGCCCGCGTGGACGGCGACGGCAGCACGATCACCCCGTCCACCAGGCGATGCGTCCACCGGGCGGAAAACGCCGCCGTCGCCTGCTCCGCCTCGATCGAGCCGTCGAAGGGCTCGCCCAGCAGGCCGTCGACCAGCTCGGCCCGGATCCGGGACACCGCGTGGGCGAACGCGTCGTCGTCGACGATCCAGGCGTCCTTGGCGTGCATGCGGCGCCGCAGCTGCTCCAGCGACCGCCCGGGGCGGCGGATCTGCGCGGCGAGCGTCGCGTTGTCCAGCCCGGCCAGCTCGACCGCGTGATCGAGCCACTCCCCCAGCTCGGCCGCCACCGGCGCGTGCTGCAGCACCCCGATGCGGTGGAAGTCCTGGATGTCGTGGATCGCGTAGGCGAGGTCGTCGGCGGTGTCCATCACCGACGCCTCGACGGTCTGCTGCCACGGCTCGATCCGCCCGGCGAACGGCCGGCGCGCCGCGACCACGTCGTCCAGCTCGGTGCAGTAGGCGGAGAACTTGCTCGACCCGGTGCCCGGCGCCTCGTCCGGCTCGGCCGCGCCCCGCGGCGGGATGCGCATCGCCGCCGGGTGCGGGTCCGGCCAGTGCAGGCGCGCCCACGGGTACTTCAGCACCGCCGCCCGCACGGCCGCGGTGAGGTCCAGCCCGACGGCGGCCGGCCCGCGGACGTCGGTCGTGGTGATGATCCGGAACGTCTGCGCGTTGCCCTCGAACCCGTCCGGCAGCGAGAACCGGTGCCGCGCGATGCGGTCCAGCACCTGCTCCCCCAGGTGCCCGAACGGCGGGTGCCCGAGGTCGTGGGCCAGCGCGGCGGCCTCGGCGACGTCCGGGTCGAGCCCGCCCAGCTTGCCGATCAGCTCCGCCGAGTCCACCGAGGACAGCAGCCGCTCCGAGATGGCGCGCGCGACCTGCGCGACCTTGAGGCTGTGGGTGAGCCGGTTGTGCAGCAGACCGGACCCGGCCGCGCTGACCACCTGGGTCACGCCGCCGAGCCGGGCGAAGAACGGCGACACCACGATGCGGTCCCGGTCGGCCCGGAAGGGGTTGTCGGCCAGATCGGACCAGGCCGGTTCCCGGGCGTTCTCCCGGCGTATCGTCCGCGGATCGGGTTCCATGCGCATCACCGTATCCGTCCCGCCCCGGCCCGCGTGGGAGTACGCTGCCCGCCCCCGAGGTGAACATCAGTCGACATCTCTTTCACAACAGCCACCTCACCAGCGAAGATCGGTCCGTGCGCCCAGTCCGGTTCGCCTTCCAGCCGCTCTACAGCCTCAACACCGGCGGCATGGTCGCGCTCGAAGCGCTGGCCCGCCCCGCCGAGGGGTCCGTGCACGAACTGCTCGACACCGCCCGCCGCGAACGGCGCCTGGTGGAGACCGACATCGCGCTGGCGTGCGACGCCGTCCGCGCGGAGGCCGACCAGCAGACCCTGCTGCCGCTGCACCTCAACGTCACCGCGGCCACGGCGTCGGCGGCCTCGGTCGATCCGCTGCTCGACGCCCTCGCCCGCGCCGGCAGGCGGCCGCGCGAGGTGGTGCTGGAGGTCGGGCCGCCGTTCTGCTCGGTGTGGCCCGAGCAGCTGCTCGCCGGCCTGTACCGGCTCGGCGAGCTGGGGTTCCGGCTGGCGCTGGACGGTCTCGGCCGCGGCGACCTGCCGTTCGCGATGCTCGCGGCGGCGCCGGTGGACGTGCTCAAACTCGACCGCAGCGTGCTGCGCGGGCTGCCCGGTGACGCCGGCTCGGTCGCGGTCGTCGAATCCCTGCTGCACTTCACGGCCCGGACCGGCGCGCGGCTGGTCGCGACCGGGATCGAGACCGAAGCGCAGCTGGCAGCGGTGCGCCGCCTGGGGGTGCGCATCGCTCAGGGCAACCTGTTCGCCCCCGCCCGGGACGGGGTGAACCTGGGGCACCTGCTGACCCCGGCGATCCCGGACCCGGCGGAGCGCCTCACACCGGGGCCGCTCACCACGCCGCGGGTGCGGGACTTCCTGCGCCCGGCTAGCACCCTGCCGCACGACGCGACCTGCGACGACGTGCGCACCGCGCTGGCGGCGGGCGACGCGCCGAGCGGCATCGTCGGGATCGACGACGAGGGCCGCCCGCGGTGGTCGATCGACCGCACCCGGTTCCTGGTGTCGGTGACCGGCCCGTACGGGCACGCGCTGCACGCCAAGCGCAGCGCGGAGCGGCTGGCGGACACCCCGCACACCATCCACGCCGATGCCGGGGCGCTGGAGCTGCTGGAGCTGGTGACCGACGCGGACTGGGGCCGCACCGGCGACGACGTGGTGGTGGTCGACGACGCGGGCCGCTGCCTGGGTGTGGTGCTGGTGACCGAGGTGGTGCGCGGCGTGGCCGAGGCGAAGGTCGAGGAGGCGGCAGCGCTGAACCCGCTGACCCGGCTGCCCGGCAGCGACACGGTGGCGCGGGACGTGGACCGGCGGATCGGCAGCCGGGAGGCGTTCGTCGCGGCGTGGCTGGACGTCGACTCGTTCAAGGCGGTCAACGACAACGCCGGTTTCGCCGCCGGGGACGACCTGATCCGCGCGATCGGCCGCACCCTGACCGATCTGGCGTCGCGGCTGCCGCGGATGGTGGTGAGCCACGTCGGCGGCGACGACTTCCTGATCGCCTGCGACGTGGACGAGATCGGCACGATCGCGGGCGCGCTGCTGGATACGCCGTGGACGGCGGAGGGCATGCCGGTGACCGTGTCGCTGGCGACGCTGGTCTGCGCCACGGCGACGATCGAGTCCTACCGGGAGGCGTCGCGGCTGCTGGCGCCGCTGAAGAAGCAGGCGAAGGCGGTGCCGGGGTCGAGCTGGGTGCTGGGCCGCCCGGGCTCCGAGCGGGTCGAGGTGCTGCGCGGCCGGTCGCGGCACGCGCTGCCGGAGCAGCGGCCGGCGGGCCAGGTCGGCTTGAGCCGCGCCGGATAGGTCGTTATCCATGCAACCGGAGGCGGCCGCGGTCCGTCTGTCCGGTATGCGGATGTTGCCGGTGGTGGCGCTCGGAATCGCTGTGCTGACGGCCTGTGGCGCGTCGGAGGGTGCCGCGGGCGGTCGCGCGTGCACGATGATCGGCGCGGTGCCGGGGATCAGCCTGGACGTCGAGCCGCGGCCGGGGCGGACGGTCGCCGCGGCGACGGTCACCGTCTGCCGGGACGGCGCCTGCCGGACCGGGGAAACGCCGGTCTTCCCCGCGACCACACCGGGACCGCAGACGTGCACCGGCACCGGCCCGGAGGACTCCTGTTCGGTGGAGCTGCGGGAAACCGGCGGCTGGTACGGCTTCGTCCCGATCCACGATCTACGCGAGGGACCCTACGAAGTCACGGTCGTCCTGACGAACGCGAGCGGCGGCGAAGTGGGCCGCACGACGCAGAACACCGCCGCGCAGCTCGTGTACCCGAACGGGCCCGAGTGCGGCGGCGGTGTTCCGCAGGCGACGGTGGCGGTCTAGACGGTGAAGCCGAGCGCGCGGAGCTGCTCCCGGCCGTCGTCGGTGATCTTTTCCGGGCCCCACGGCGGCATCCAGACCCAGTTGATCCGGAAGTCCTTCACCACGCCGGCCTGGCCGACCAGCACCGAGGCCGTCTGGTCCTCGATCACGTCGGTCAGCGGGCAGGCCGCCGACGTCAGCGTCATGTCGATCGTCGCGGTGTTGTCCGGCTCCACGCGGATGTCGTAGACCAGCCCGAGGTCGACCACGTTGATGCCGAGCTCGGGGTCCACGACGTCCCGCATGGCCTCCTCGATGTCCTCGATCTTGGCCACGTCCGCGGCCGGCGGCTGCGCCTGCTCGGGCAGGTCCTCCGCGGTGCGGCCCTCGCGCGTCTGCTCCTCGGTCACTTCTCGGCTCCGTTCGTGCGGGTCAGCGCATCCTTGAACGCCATCCAGCCCAGCAGGGCGCACTTCACCCGCGCCGGGTACTTCGACACCCCGGCGAAGGCGACCGCGTCCTCCAGCACATCCTCGTCCGGCTCGATCTGGCCGCGACTCTGCATCATCTCCACGAAGGTGTCCATCGTGGACAGTGCCTCCGACACGGTGTGACCGGTCACCAGATCGGTCAGCACCGACGCGGACGCCTGGCTGATCGAGCAGCCCTGCCCCTCGTAGGAGACGTCGGCGACCTTGTCGCCCTCCACCTTCACGCGCAGGGTGATCTCGTCGCCGCAGGTCGGGTTGACCTGGAACGACTCCGCGTCGAAAGGCTCCCGCAGGCCGTGGCCGTGCGGGTTCTTGTAGTGGTCCAGGATGATCTCCTGGTACATGCTCTCCAGGTTCACCTACGCCACCCCGAAGAACTTCTGCGCCTCGCGGATCCCGCCCATCAGCGCGTCCACTTCGGACAGATCGTTGTAGAGGTAGAACGTCGCCCGCACGGTGGCGGGCACCTGGCAGACCCGGTGCAGCGGCCACGCGCAGTGGTGCCCCACGCGCACGGCGATGCCCAGGCTGTCCAGCACCTGGCCGGCGTCGTGCGGGTGCACGCCGTCGACGACGAACGCGACGGTCGCGCCGCGGTCGGCGGAGTCGCCCGGCCCGATCAGCCGGACGCCGGGGATCTCGGCGATCCCGGCCAGCGCGGCCTCGACGAGCACGTGCTCGTGCGCGGCCACCCGGTCCATGCCGATCGCGGTCAGGTAGTCCACCGCGGCGCCGAGCCCGACGGCCTGCGAGGTCATCGGCACTCCGGCCTCGAACTTCTGCGGCGGCGGCGCGAACGTGGTGCGCTCCAGCGTGACCAGCTCGATCATCGACCCGCCGGTGAGGAACGGCGGCATCGCTTCGAGCAGCTCCCGGCGCCCGTAGAGCACGCCGATGCCGGACGGCGCCAGCATCTTGTGCCCGGAGAACACCGCGAAGTCCACGCCCAGGGCGTGGAAGTCGACCGGGAAGTGCGGCACCGACTGGCAGGCGTCCAGCAGCGTCAGCGCGCCCACCTCGCGGGCCCGCCGCACGATCGGCTCCACCGGGTTGATGGTGCCGAGCACGTTGGACTGGTGCGCGAACGCGACGATCTTGGTGCGCTCGTTGACCAGTTCGTCCAGGTTGGACAGGTCCAGCCGGAACGTGTCAGTGAGGTCGAACCACCGCAGCGTCGCGCCGGTGCGCTGGCACAGCTGCTGCCACGGCACCAGGTTCGCGTGGTGCTCCATCGCGGTGATGACGATCTCGTCGCCCGGCCCGATGCGGAACCGCTCGGCCTCCGGGCCCGCAGTGGCCGCGTTGCTCATCGCGTACGCGACGAGGTTGATGCCCTCGGTGGCGTTCTTGGTGAACACCAGCTCGCCCGGGTCCGCGCCGACGAACTCGCCGGTGCGGGCACGGGCGTACTCGTAGGCGTCGGTGGCTTCCTCGGCGAGCTGGTGCGCGCCGCGGTGCACCGCCGCGTTCGAGGTCTCCAGGAACCGGCGCTCGGCGTCCAGCACCTGCGTGGGCCGCTGCGAGGTCGCGCCGGAGTCCAGGTACACCAAGGGTTTCCCGTCGCGCACGGTGCGCGACAGGATGGGGAAGTCGGCGCGCAGGGCAGCGACGTCCAAAGGCGTGTTGGCCGCGGCTGTGGTGGTCATGCGCGCCAACTCCTCTCTCGCGGTGTCAGTTCAGGAGGTACGACAACGTCAGACCGCCGCGGCTTCCTTCTTGCCGGTGTACTTGACGTAGCCGTTCTCCTCCAGCTCGTCCGCCAGCTCCTTGCCGCCGGACTCGACGACCCTGCCGTCGGCGAAGACGTGCACGAAGTCGGGCGTGATGTGGCGCAGGATCCGCGTGTAGTGCGTGATCAGCATGACGCCGACCTCGTTGTTGGCCTTGTACTCGTTGACGCCCTCGGAGACGATCCGCAGCGCGTCGACGTCCAGGCCCGAGTCGGTCTCGTCGAGGATCGCGATCTTCGGCTTGAGCAGCGCCAGCTGCAGGATCTCGTGGCGCTTCTTCTCCCCGCCGGAGAAGCCCTCGTTGACGCTGCGCTCGGCGAACTCGGGCGAGATCTCCAGCTTGGCCATCTCGTCCTTGACTTCCTTGACCCAGTGGCGCAGCTTCGGCGCCTCGCCGCGCACGGCAGTGGCCGCGGTGCGGAGGAAGTTCGACATCGACACGCCCGGGACCTCGACCGGGTACTGCATCGCCAGGAACAGCCCGGCACGCGCGCGCTCGTCAACCGACATCTCCAGCACGTTCTCGCCGTCCAGCAGCACCTCGCCGGAGGTCACCTCGTACTTGGGGTGGCCGGCGATCGCGTAGGACAGGGTCGACTTGCCCGAGCCGTTGGGGCCCATGATCGCGTGCGTCTCACCCGAGCGGATCGTCAGGTCGACGCCCTTGAGGATCTCCTTGGCGCCCTCGTCGGTGGTGACGCTCGCGTGCAGGTCCTTGATTTCCAGTGTGGCCATGGCCTTGTTTCGTCTCTGTCTCTCGTGGTGGAAGGAGGGGCTCAGCTGCCGACGGCTTCGAGTTCGGCCTCGATCGCCTCGGCCAGGCGCTCGCGGACCTCGGGAACGTCGATCTTCATCAGGATCTCGTGGAAGAAGCCGCGGACGACCAGCCGCCGCGCCTGCTCCTGTTCGATCCCGCGCGACTGCAGGTAGAACAACTGCTCGTCGTCGAACCTTCCCGTGGCGCTCGCGTGCCCGGCGCCGGCGATCTCCCCGGTCTCGATCTCCAGGTTCGGCACCGAGTCGGCGCGCGCACCCGTGGTGAGCACCAGGTTGCGGTTGAGCTCGTAGGTCTCGGTGCCCTCGGCCGCGGCCCGGATCAGCACGTCGCCGATCCACACCGCGTGGGCGTCGTCGCCCTGCAGCGCGCCCTTGTACATCACGTTCGACTTGCAGTACGGGACCGCGTGGTCGACGAACAGACGGTGCTCCTGGTGCTGGCCGGCGTCGGCGAAGTACAGGCCCAGCATCTCCACGTCGCCGCCGCGGTCGGCGAACGTCGCGGTGGACGAGACGCGCACCAGGTCGCCACCCAGGGTGACCACGATGTGCTTGACCGTGGCGTCCTTGCCCAGCTTGAGGTGCTGTTCGGAGACGTGCACCGCGTCGTCGGCCCAGTCCTGGACGCTGACCACGGTGAGCTTCGCGCCCTCGCCGACGACGAACTCGACGTTGTCGGCGTAGGTGCCGGAGCCGAGGTGGTCGAGCACGACCACGCCCTCGGCGTAGGCCTCGGCGCGCACCTGCACGTGCCCGTAGGCGGTGTTGCCCTCGCCCGGGCCGGTCAGCCGCAGCACGGTCGGCTTGGACGCGCGGGTCTCCTTGGGCAGGGTCACCAGCGTCGCCGCGGCGAACGAGCTGTACGCCTGCGCCGCGATGCGGTCGCTCGGGACGCCGGCCTGGCCGAGGCGCTCGTCCTCGCGGCCGCCGGTCTCCACGCGCACCTCGGGGGCGGCGTCGACGTCGACCTTGACCTCGCCGGAGGCCGTCGCGGTGCCGTCGTGCAGCCCGCGCAGGCGCTTCATCGGGGTGAAACGCCAGTTCTCCTCGCGGCCGCTGGGGACCTCGAAGGCGGCGACGTCGTACCCGGTGAAGCGCTCCGCGCGGGAGGCCGCCGGAACGACGGCCTCCGCAGCGGCAGCGGTGTTTTCAGCAGCCACCGTCATGTCAGCCGACGGCTCCTTCCATCTGCAGTTCGATCAGGCGGTTCAGCTCGAGCGCGTACTCCATGGGCAGCTCGCGCGCGATGGGCTCGACGAACCCGCGCACGACCATCGCCATGGCCTCGTCCTCGGTGAGACCGCGCGACATCAGGTAGAACAGCTGGTCCTCGGAGACCTTGGACACCGTGGCCTCGTGGCCCATCGACACCTCGTCGTTGCGGATGTCGACGTAGGGGTAGGTGTCCGAGCGGGAGATGGTGTCGACCAGCAGCGCGTCGCACTTCACCGTGGAGGCGGAGTGGTGCGCCCGCTTGGCCACCTTCACCAGGCCGCGGTAGGAGGTGCGGCCGCCGCCGCGCGCCACCGACTTCGACACGATCGTCGAGGAGGTGTGCGGCGCCAGGTGCTCCATCTTCGCGCCGGCGTCCTGGTGCTGGCCCTCGCCCGCGAAGGCGATCGACAGGACCTCGCCCTTGGCGTGCTCACCCATCAGGAAGACCGACGGGTACTTCATGGTCACCTTGGAGCCGATGTTGCCGTCGATCCACTCCATGGTCGCGCCCTCTTCGCACTTGGCGCGCTTGGTGACCAGGTTGTAGACGTTGTTCGACCAGTTCTGGATCGTCGTGTAGCGGCAGCGGCCGCCCTTCTTCACGATGATCTCGACGACGGCCGAGTGCAGCGAGTCGGACTTGTAGATCGGCGCGGTGCAGCCCTCGACGTAGTGCACGTAGGCACCCTCGTCGACGATGATCAGCGTGCGCTCGAACTGGCCCATGTTCTCGGTGTTGATCCGGAAGTAGGCCTGCAGCGGGATGTCCACGTGCACGCCCGGCGGCACGTAGATGAACGACCCGCCGGACCACACCGCGGTGTTCAGCGCGGAGAACTTGTTGTCACCGGCCGGGATGACCGAGCCGAAGTACTCCCGGAACAGCTCCGGGTGCTCCTTGAGGCCGGTGTCGGTGTCCAGGAAGATGACGCCCTGGGCCTCGAGGTCCTCGCGGATCTTGTGGTAGACGACCTCCGACTCGTACTGGGCCGCGACGCCGGCGATCAGGCGCTGCTTCTCCGCCTCCGGGATGCCCAGCTTGTCGTAGGTGTTCTTGATGTCCTCGGGCAGCTCGTCCCAGCTGGTGGCCTGCTGCTCGGTGGAGCGGACGAAGTACTTGATGTTGTCGAAGTCGATGCCCGACAGGTCCGCGCCCCAGTTCGGCATGGGCTTGCGCTCGAAGAGCTTCAGCGCCTTCTGGCGCGCCTCGAGCATCCACTCCGGCTCGTTCTTCTTCGCGGAGATGTCGGCAACGACGTCGGCGTTGAGCCCGCGGCGGGCGCTGGCCCCCGCGGCATCCGGGTCGGCCCACCCGAACGCGTAGTTGCCCAGGGACTCGATGGTCTCTTCCTGGGACAGCGGCGTCGTGGTGGGATTGCGCTGCTCGGCAGCGGCAGTCATTCGCGTTCCCCTCCGTCCGGAGCTTTCGCTTGCAGACCCGGCGGATTTTCCGCAGGGACGTGTGTCGTGCACGCGGCGTCACCGCGTGCGATGGTCGCCAGCCGCTGGACGTGGGTGCCCAGCAGCTTGGCGAACGCCTCGGTCTCCGCCTCGCACAGCTGCGGGAACTCAGCGGCGACGTGGGCGACCGGGCAGTGGTGCTGGCACAGTTGCGCGCCGGCACCGGTGGCCGATGCACCCACCTGGCGGGTGGACGCAGCGTAGCCTTCCCTGGTCAGGGCGGCGGCCAGGGCCTCCGCCCGGTGGGCCGGGCCGTCGGCCGCGTTGACCGCGGCGCGGTGCGGCTCGACCAGGGCGGCCACCCGCCGCTCCGCGAACGCCCGCACCGCGTCCTCGCCCGCGTGCTCGGCGAGGAACCGGATGGCAGCGACCGCGAGGTCGTCGTAGGCGTGCCCGAACCGCGCCCGCCCGGTTTCGGTGAGCAGGAAGAGCTTGGCCGGGCGGCCCCGGCCGCGCGGACCGCGCCGGGGCGCGTCCCGCGTCTCGGCCTCCCCGTCGGCGACCAGGGCGTCCAGGTGACGCCGCACGGCGGCCGGGGTGAGACCCAGCCGCTCGGCGACGACACCCGCCGTCATGGGGCCGTCCTCCAGCAGGAGGCGGGCGACCTCGTGGCGGGTGCGTCCTTCGGGGGTGGCCTGGACCGGCACGGGGTGGTGTGCCGGGGTGGCGTGGCCCGGGGTGGCCTCGGCTGGCGCCGGCTGGTGTGCCGGGGTGGCCTCGGCCGGGGTGGCGTGAGCCAGGCGGCCAGGGGTGGGCTGGACCGCCGTGGCGGCGTGCGCCGTGGCGGCCTGGTCCGGCTGACCGGGGGTGGCCTGAGCGGACGCCACGGCGCCGGGACGGCTCGCGCCGGCCTGGTGCTGGGTGGGTCCGCTGTTTTTCACAACACAAGTGTGTCGTATTTCGGGGCGGGAGGCAAAGATAGGTCAACTGCCGGTGACCGGGCTCACGTATCCGCGCTGGTTGGCGGCAGGTTTGGCGGGGTCGCGGCGGGTCGCTCCGGTGGGCGGCGGCGGGTCGGGCGGCCAGTCGTGGGCGCGCGAGTGGACCGATCGTCGCCGCGCGAGTGGACCAATCGCGCGGCGGTGCGCGAGAGGGCCAGTCATGGCGGCACGAGATGACCATCCGCCACCGCGCGAAGAGACCGACCATGACCGCGACGGGCCTGCCCGCGGCGCACGAGAGGGCCAGCCGCTTCAGCGCCAGAGGGCCACCCGTCACCGCGCGAGAGAGCCAGCCGCCGCCGTGCGAGAGAGCCAGTCATCGCCGCACGAGGGGGCCAGCCGCCGCACGAGAAGGCCAGCCATCCCCGCACGAGAGGGCCAGCCATCGCCCGCGCGAGAAGGCCAGCCGTCGCCGCGCGAGAAGGCCCCTCGCCGCCGGGCGAGAGGCCCAGTCGTCGCCGTGCGAGAAGGCCAGTCGCCGCCGGGCGAGAGGCCCAGTCGTCGCCGTGCGAGAACGCCCCTCGCGGGCCTCCGAAGCTCCCTCGCATCCCCGCGCGTCCACCCGGCAGCCCCCTCCGGCCCACCGC
>NZ_PQHY01000105.1:0-19149 GCF_003385175.1 Amycolatopsis ruanii | reverse complement strand
GCGACGGGAACCGCCGCCGCGACGGGTCGAACCGGCGGCGCCCGCCCCCGCGGTGGCCACGGCGTCGGCCGCGTCCGGGGGCGGCAACCAGCAGTGGCCGATCCAGCCGCTGCCCGGTGAGCCGCCGCTGACCCTGTTCCGCGGCAAGGAGATGCGCGAACTGCCCGCCGGCAGCGAGCTGGACCGCTTCGGCGGCCCGAACGGCAACCTGACCTACGCGGCCGGGACCCCGTTCGAGGAGCGTTCGCTGGTGCCCGAGTGGGTGAACCGGCCGTACCACGTGTACCGGGTGCAGCGGCCGATCGAGGCGCTGGCCGGGGTCGCGATCCCGTGGTTCAACCAGCCCGGCGGCGGCGCGGCGTACCTGCTGCCCGCGTCGATCGAGGACCTGCTCGCCTCGGGCGACCTGATCGAGCTGGACCCGGGCGAACCGCCGATCGACTAGCCGCTCGCGCGGGACGGGCACCTTGCCGCTCGGGGTGGCGCCTGCCGAGCCCGGCGAGGTGACCGCGCCCGGCGGCCTGCCGCGACCGTGGCGCGCACGCCACTCCCGCCGGGGCGCCGTGACCGCGCCCCGGCGGCGGGCCGTGCACCAGCCGCGCGAGTGTCAGTCGATCACCAAACCGTGCGCCGCGGCGAAGGTGACCGCCGTTTCCAGATCCACCCGTGCCCCGCGCAGCTTCGCCTGCACCAGGCCGTTCGCGTCGAGCTCGGCGCCGCGCAGGTCGGCGCCGGTCAGGTCGGCGCCCGTCAAGCGGGCGCCGCGAAAGTCGCTGTTCCGCAGGTCGGCCTCGGACAGGTTCGCGTCCACGAAACTGGCCTCCCGGAACCGCAACCCGGACAGCGCCCGGCGCCGCAGGTTCGCCCGGCTGAAGTTCGCCAGCGAGAAATCGCTGTCCCGCACGGACATCCCGCGCAACCCACCGTCCACGAAGGACGATCCGAGCAACGAGCACCCGCTCCACGAACTGTCCGCCAGCACCGTCCGGTCGAAGACGCACGACCGGAACGCCGAAGCCTGGTGCCGAGACTCCCCCAGGTCCGCGCCCGAGAAGTCGCACTCGTCGAAGGTGCAGCCCTGCGTGACCAGCCGGCGCAGGTCCGCGCCGCTGAAATCGCACCGGCTGAACTGCCGCTTCTCCCACGTGCTCCCCGGCAGAACGGCGTCCCGGTAGTCCTCGGCGATCTCCATCCGGCGAGCTAATCACACCCGCCACACGGGCCGAGGAAACCGCGGCGGCCCGCCCCTCAACGCAACCCGGTGACCCGCCGCGCGATCTCGGCGACCGGCAGGCCCTGGTCCCGCAGCAGGGGCGTGCCGGGATGCCACCAGGCGATCGCCGAGACCTCGTCCTCCTGGGGCGCCACCGCCGGCTCGGTCGCGAAACCCGTCCGGTAGACGGCGGCGTACTCGCGCCGCAGCGGGTCGCGCAGCACGAACCTGGCCACGGCGGCGAACCGCAGGCCGCTGACCACGATCCCGGTCTCCTCGGCCAGTTCCCGCATCGCGGCCTGGTGCGACGTCTCCCCCGGTTCGATCATCCCGCCGGGCAGCTCCCACTGCCCGCGCCGCCGGTCGAACACCAGCAGCACCCGGTCGTCCACCTCGACGACCACCAGGGCGAGCGGCATCGGCACCGCGGGATCCGTCGCGACCCCGAACCGCAGGCTGACCAGCGTGTTCCCCCGCGCGTCGGTGATCGGCAGGTCGTTCACCGGAAGTCCCGCGACTTCGACGGCACCCGCATCGACAGGTGCTGCAGCCGGTCCGCGCGCACGCTCACCACCCCGTCCGCCCGCTCGATCACCCCGCGGATCAGCATCGCCGCGCTGCCCCGCGCCACCCGGTGGTAGCGGCGCCACAACCCGGCCGAGCACACGACGTTGACCATGCCCGTCTCGTCCTCGATGTTGAGGAACGTGACCCCGCCCGCGGTCGCCGGGCGCTGCCGGTGCGTCACCGCCCCTCCGATCAGTACCCGGGCGCCGTCCTCGACGTCCACCAGTTTTCCGGCCGGCACCACGCCCAGCGCGTCCAGCCGCTCGCGGATGAACTGCGTCGGGAAGCTGTCCGGCGACAACCCGGTGGCCCACACGTCGGCGACCGCCTCGTCGATCTCGTCCATCCCGGGCAGCGTCGGCGCGTGCGCCCCGGCCAGCGTGACCGGCAGCTTCTCCGGCCGCTCCTGCGCCACCGCCCCGGCCGCCCACAACGCGCGCCGCCGGTCGCCGGCGATCTCGCCGAACCGGCCGAACGCGCCCGCCGTGGCCAGCGCCTCGATCTGCGGCGTGGTCAGCCGCACGCGCCGCGCCAGGTCCGCCATGTCGGTGAACGCGCCGCCCCGCTGCCGTTCCGCGACGATCTCCTCGGCGAGCTTCTGCCCGATCATCCGCACGGTCGCCAATCCGATCCGCACCGCCAGGCCCTCGTCACCGCGTTCGAGCGTGGCGTGCGGCAGGCTCGCGTTGATGTCCGGGCCGTGCACGGTGATGCCGTGCCGCCGGGCGTCGGCGACCAGCGACTGCGGCGAGTAGAACCCCATCGGCTGCGCCCGCAGCAGCGCCGCGCAGAACGCCGCCGGGTGGTAGCGCTTGAAGTACGCGCTGGCGAACACGAGGTAGGCGAAGCTCAGCGCGTGGCTCTCCGGGAAGCCGAAGTTCGCGAACGCCATCAGCTTGTGGAAGATCCGCGCGATCAGCTCGTCGTCGAGGCCGTTGCGCCGGGCGCCCGCGTAGAACCGTTCCCGCAGCCGTTCCATCTTCCGCGTGGACCGCTTCGACCCCATCGCGTGCCGCAGCTCGTCGGCCTCCGCGGCGGTGAAGTTCGCGACGTCCAGCGCGATCTGCATCATCTGCTCCTGGAACAACGGCACCCCCAGCGTCTTGTCCAGCGCGTTCGCCAGCAGCGGGTGGTCGTGTGCCCAGTCCTCGCGACCGGTGGCCCGCCGGATGTAGGGGTGCACCGAGCCGCCCTGGATCGGGCCCGGCCGGATCAACGCGACCTCGATCGCCAGGTCGTAGAACTTCTCCGGCTTCAGCCGCGGCAGGGTCGCCATCTGCGCCCGGCTCTCCACCTGGAACACGCCGATCGCGTCCGCGCGCTGCAGCATCTCGTAGACCTCGGCGTCCTCCAGGTCCAGTTTGGACAGATCGATTTCGATGCCCTCGAACTCGCGCACCAGGTCCAGCATGTAGTGCAGGGCGGAGAGCATGCCCAGGCCGAGCAGGTCGAACTTGACCAGCCCCACCGAGGCGCAGTCGTCCTTCTCCCACTGCAGCACGCTGCGGTCGGCCATGCGCGCCCATTCGATCGGGCACACCTCGCTCACCGGCTGGTGGCAGATCACCATCCCGCCGGAGTGGATGCCCAGGTGCCGCGGGAAGTCCTCCAGTGCGGCGGCCACCTGCAGCACCGGTAGCGGGATGTCGTGATCGGTGTCGTCCTTGGTGTCGTGCAACGGGCCCCAGCGGTCGATCTGCTTGCTCCACGCGTCCTGCTGGCCGGGCGAGTAGCCGAAGGCCCGTGCCGCGTCGCGGATCGCGGACTTGGCGCGGTAGGTGATCACGTTCGCCACCTGCGCGGTGCGCGTGCGCCCGTACTTGCGGTAGACGTACTGGATCACCTCCTCGCGGCGGTCGGACTCGATGTCCAGGTCGATGTCCGGGTAACCGTCCCGGTCCGGCGCGAGGAAGCGTTCGAACAGCAGCTTCCAGCGCACCGAGTCGACCTTGGTGATGCCCAGCGCGTAGCAGACCGCGGAGTTCGCCGCGGATCCGCGGCCCTGGCACAGGATGTCGTTGCGGCGGCAGAACTCGACGATGTCCCACACGATGAGGAAGTAGCCGGGGAAGTTCAGCTGCTCGATGATCCGCAGCTCGTGCTCGATCTGCCGCAGGGCGTCCGGGTCGTTGCCGTAGCGGTGCGCGGCCCCGCGGTAGACCTCCTCGCGCAGGAAGGACGCCTCGGTGTAGCCGGCGGGGACGTCGTAGGGCGGCAGCTCGGGCGCGACCAGCTTCAGGTCGAAGGCGCACTCCAGGCCGAGCAGCGCGGCCCGCTGCACCGCGCCGGGGTAGCGGGCGAACCGCCGCGCCATCTCCTCGCCGGACCGCAGGAACGCCGTGCCGGACGCGGGCAGCCAGCCGGCCATGTCGTCCAGGCCGCGGCGGGCGCGGATCGCGGCCATCGCGCCGGCCAGCCGTCCCCGGTCCGGGGTGGCGTAGTGGGCGGCGGTGGTGGCGACGGTCGGCAGGCCCTGCTCGGCGGCCAGCGCGGCGAGAACGTCGTTGTGCACCCCGTCCTCGGGGTAGCCGTGGTCGGTCAGCTCGACGTACACCGACTCGAACCGGTCGCGGAGCCGCCGCAGTTCCCGCCCGGCCGCCTCCGGGCCGCCGCGGGCCAGCGCCCGCCGGACCGCGCCCTTGCGGCACCCGGTGAGCGCGACGACGTTGCCGGCGACCTCGTTCGCGACGGCGTCCAGGTCGTAGACCGGGCGGCCCTTCTCCGCCCGGTCGGTCGACGTGGCGTGGTCGTGCCCGGCCAGCTGGCCGGCGGTGATCGCCCGGCACAGGGCGGCGTAACCGTCCTGCTGCTTGGCGAGCAGCAGCAGGTGCTCGCCCTCCGGGTCGGCGACGCCGTTCTGCGGAGCGGACAGGCCGAAGCTCAGCTCGGTGCCGAACACCGTGTGCACGCCCAGTTCGCGTGCCGCGTCGGCGAACCTCACCACCCCGTACATGCCGTCGTGGTCGGTGAGCGCGATCGCGTCGAGCCCCAGCCGCGACGCCTCCTCGACCAGCTCCTCGGGGTGGCTCGCGCCGTCCAGGAAGCTGAAGTTGGAGTGGCAGTGCAGCTCGGCGTAGGGCACCCGGCGCCGCCCGCCCGCGTGGTCGTCCCCGCGCGGGGGCGCGACGGTGCTGGGCCGGACGTAGCCCTCCCGCTTCCGGCTCCACGCGGGGCTGTCCCCGCCGTCGCCCGCGGCCGGTTTGCCGGACAGCCTGCGTTCCAGCTCCTCCCAGCTGACCGGCGGGTTGTGGAAGGCCATCAGTCCACCGGGCGTCGCGGCACCGGGATGGGCAGCAGCATCTGCTCGTCCTCGGGCTCGAGCGACTCGACCACCTTGCGCGGCAGGGCCAGCCAGTGCTGCAGGTCCCGGAAGTACTCGTCGTCCATCAGTCGTACACTCCCTCCACTGTCCATTGCGGACTCGTTCCGCCCACTCTCGTCAGCAGCACCGCCGTTTCCGGTTCCCCGGCCAGCACGGCCTGCACCCGGGTGCGCACCCCGTCACCACCCGGTGTCCACCAGTGCGCGTCGACCAGCCACGGGCCGGCCCAGTCCAGGACCTCCCGCGGCGGGCCGTCTCCCACCGAAACCCGGTGCGGTGCCGCGGACAGCTCCCGGCGCCGGGTGACGTGCACCTCCGCGCCCGACGCGTCGAGGACACGCGCGGGCAGCGGCTTCTCGTAGACCGTGGCCGGGGACGGCGCGGGCAGCCGTCCCGGCCACGGCACGTCCGGCGGGCTGTGCGGTGTCCGCGGGTCGCCCCACGGCACCAGCCGGACGCGTTCGGCCGGGCCGCGGCCACCGTCGAGCACTGCCGTGAAGACGCTGTCCGGGCCGAGCAGGCCCTGGACCCGCACCAGCGCGCGGCCGGCCTTTTCCGCGCGCTCGTCGGCCAGGCCGTGGATGCCGTCCTGCCACAGGCCCAGCTGCAGCGAATGCCCGTCGACGGTCTCCTCGGGCGCCAGCCGCAGCCGCTCCACCCCGGCGGTGGGGCGCTCGTCCGGCGCGGCGCGCAGCCAGCCCTCGAACTGCCAGCGCACCCGGTCCGCGATGCCCTGCGGCGTCAGCGGTTCGGCGCACCGCCACACGCGGCTCAGTTCCTCGCCGTGCTCGGTGGTGGCGTAGATGCCCAGGCGGGTGCAGGCCAGGCCGTGCCGGGCGAGGCCGCCGTGGAACCGCTCGGCGAGCGTGCGCGCCATGAACGCCGCGGCGTCCACGCGGTCCAGCGGCGGGTCGAAGGTCTTGGTGACGGTGAGTTCGGGTGGCGGGCGGCGCCGGTGCGGGGGCCGTTCGTCCAGGCCGCGCGCCAGCCGGTGCGCGACCAGGCCCGCGCGGCCGAACCGCGCGGCGACGTCCCGTTCGGCGAGCTTCGCGAACGCGCCGAGCGTGCGCAAACCCAGGCGGCGCAACAGGTCCACCAGTTCGGCGCGGTCGGAGTCCGGCTGGTCGAGTTCGCCGACCGGCAGGGGCGCGAGGAACTCGGCGGCGGTGTCGCGGTCGACGATGCGGGACCGGTGGGCGGCCAGTGTCGCGGCGAACAGCCCGTCCGCGATGCCGATCTGGCACTCCACTTGGTGGGAGACGTGTTCGGCGAGCAGTTCCGCGAGGCGCAGCTCGCCGCCGAAGTAGCCGGACGCGCCGGCGGCGGGCACCGCGACCAGGCCGGGTCGGACCACCTCGACCCCGACGACCAGCTCCTCCACGGCGGCCGCGACGGGCTCGAAGAGACGCGCGTCGCGGTCCTCGTCCGGGCCGAAGACCTGGAGTTCGGGACAGCGGGACTGCGCGTCCCGGCGGCGCATGCCGCGCCGGATGCCGGCGGCACGGGCGATCGCGGTGCACGCGACGACCCGGTTGGCGTGGAACACCGCGGCGGGCAGGTGGAGGGGCGTGCCCTCGGCCAGACACGCGGCGACGGCGGGCCAGTCCGGCACCCAGAGCACCAGCATGCGCGGCGGTTTGTCTACTGTGGACATACGGTGCTCCGCGCGCCGGTGGGGTGTCCCGGCCGCGCCGGGACACCCCACGCCGATGCCAGCATCGGCGAGTGCAGGACTCGCGCGCCCGAGCGTGGAACTCGCGCGCCCGAGCGTGGAACTCGCCCGCCGGAGTGCAGGACTCGCCCGCCGGAGTGCAGGACTCGCGCGCCCGAGCGTGGGACTCGCCGCCCGGCGCACCTCCCGCGGCTCAGCCCGCACCCCGGGCGAACTCGCTTCCCCGCGCCCGTCGCCGAAGCAATCCCGCACCGCTCCGCGGCGCCCGAAGAATCGCCGCGCATCAGCTCACCTCCCGGGCCAGTTCCAGCACCGGCTCGGGTGCTGCTGCCGGGGCCCCCGCAGACCCCGGCAGCAGCAGATCCGCCCGCCGGGGCCGCGTCGCCGCGCCCCGGCCGGCACCCTGGACACGGACCCGCCGCTCACGCAGGTACCCGTGCCCGCCTTCGAGGCCGGTCCAGCGACCGGCCACGCAGTTGAGCTCCACCTCGGCGCCGGGCCACGGCCCGAGGGAGAGCAGCACGGCGCCCCGATGCCGTGCCCGCGCCGAAAGGCGCCGTACCTCCTGCGGCGCCGCGCCCCGAGCGGCGACCGCCACCACGTCCATCCCGTCCAGCAGCGCACCGGCGACCGCGGCGAACTCGGCCCCGGGCCGCGGCACCAGCGCGAGCCGGCTCACCTCGACCCCGAGTTCCGCAGCGGCCACCAGACCGAGGTCCGGCATCCCCACCGCCGCGGCCCACGATCCGGTCGCCGTCGCCTCGGCCAGCAGCGCGAGGAGCAACGACACCGATCCGCGCACCGCGATCGTGCTCCCCCGGCGCAGGCCCGCCGACGGCAGCAGACGGCGCAACTCCGGCCGCACCGGCAGCACGCGCCCGGTCAGCTGGGCGTGCTCCGCCTCGGCGGCCACCCCGCTGGCCGTGCTCACCCCGGGCAGCGCTGCCAGTGCCGCGACCGACATGCCACCTCCCCACGACGCGCCTGCAAGACCCTGCTGACGTCACCGTGGGGAAGCCGGCGACTGTTCGAACTCCTGTTCGACTCGCTTAGTTTGCCTCGAACACCTGTGCGATGTCAAGACGAATGCAGCGCGTCCATCACGAGACCGAGAAGCCGGTCGACCTGCTCCGGGGTCTCGCTGGCCGCGGTGCTCAGGAAGACCCCCAGCAGCAGCGCGGTGACGTCCTCGGCAGCGACGTCGCCGCGGAGCGATCCGGCGTCGGCCCCGGCGGCCAGGATCGTGGCGATCGCCGCGGTGATGCGCTCCCGCGTGACCGGCGTGGCGATCCGCCCCGAGGCCCAGCCGGCGCGCAGCGTCTCGACCATGCCGCGTTTCGTCGCGACGAAGGCGGCGTAGCGCCCCATCCAGGCACGCATCGCCTCATCCGGCGGGAGCTCCGCCAACAGGACGGCGGCACTGCCGGTGACGTCGTCGAGTTCGGCGGCGTACACGGCCTCCACCAGGGCCTCCCGGGTCGGGAAGTGGCGGTACAGCGTGCCGATGCCGACACCGGCCTCGCGGGCGATCCCTTCGAGCGACGCGTCACCGGCCGCGAAGGCGGCCCGCGCGACCTCGACGAGCTTGTCCCGGTTGCGCAGCGCATCGGCCCGCGGGGCGCGGGGCTTCTTCCCGGAACTCAAAGCGGAGGCACCTCCGGTAAAAGTGCTACAGTCGATGAAACGGAGGCCACTCCGCTTATCCTACCTTCGCGTGGAAGGACTCCCATGATCACGAACAGCACGCCTCCGCGCGCCGGAGGGGCCGGGACGCTCGCCGGCCGCACGGTGTCCCGCATCGGGTTCGGCGCGATGCAGCTGGAGCGACTGCACACCGACCGCGACGCCGCGATCGCCCTGCTGCGCCGGGTGGTGGAGCTCGGCGTCGACCACGTCGACACCGCCCAGTTCTACGGCGACGGGTTCGTCAACGAGGTCATCCGGGACGCGTTCCGCCCCGAAGACGGCGTGATGATCGTCAGCAAGGTCGGCGCCGACCCCGACCCGGGCGGCCGGATCCCGCTGCGTCCCGCTCAGCGGCCCGAGCAGCTGCGGGCGAGCGTCGAGGACAACCTCAAGTCCCTCGGCGTCGACCGGATCCCGGTGGTGAACCTGCGCCGCCTGGACACCGGGCCGGGGCTGCGCGCCGAGGGTGACCAGATCGTCGACCTCGACGACCAGCTCGCGGTGATGATCGCGATGCGGGACGAGGGCAAGATCGGCGCGATCGGCCTGAGCGCGGTCACCCCGGACGGTCTGCGCCGGGCCCTGCCCGCCGGGATCGTCTGCGTCCAGAACTCCTACAGCCTGGTCGCGCGCGGGGACGAGGAGCTGCTGCGGCTCTGCCTCGCCGAGCAGATCGCCTGGGTCCCGTTCTTCCCGCTCGGCGGCGCCTTCCCCGGCATGCCGAAGGTGACCGACGAGCCGGCCGTCACCGCGGCCGCGGAGGCCCTCGGCCGCACCCCCGCCCAGGTCGGCCTCGCCTGGCTGCTGCACCACGCGCCGAACGTGTTGCTGATCCCGGGCACCGCGAATCCGGCGCACCTCGAAGCCAACGTCGCCGCGGGCACGATCGAGCTGGACGGAACGGCCATGGCCGCGCTGGACGCGGTCGAGTCCCGCTCCGGCGACATCCCGCTCGGCTGAGCGGCGCGGCACAAATCGGGGGATGACCCAGGTCGTCCGCTCACCGAGCCGCGGCGGGTGACGATCACCGGGACCGCCACCCCGCTCTGAGACGTCAGTGGGCGAAGTGGCGCGTGCCCGTCAGGTACAGCGTCACGCCGGCCTCCTCGGCCGCAGCGATCACCTCGGCGTCCCGCACCGAACCACCCGGCTGGACGACCGCGCGGACACCGGCGTCGATCAGCACCTGCAGCCCGTCCGGGAACGGGAAGAACGCGTCGGACGCGGCCACCGAGCCCTTGACCCGGTCACCGGCGCGCTGCACAGCCAGCCGGGACGAATCGACGCGGTTGACCTGGCCCATGCCGACGCCGACCGTCGCGCCACCGCTGGCCAGCAGGATCGCGTTCGACTTCACCGCGCGGATCGCCCGCCACGCGAACTCCAGGTCCGCGAGCGTGTGGGCGTCGGCGGCCTCGCCGGTGGCCAGGGTCCAGTTCTCCGGCGAGTCGCCGGGCGCGTCGATCCGGTCGACGGTCTGCACGAGCATGCCGCCGGAGATCGGGCGGAACTCGATCGGGTCCGCGTCGGCGAGCGCGGGCAGCTTCAGCAGGCGCACGTTCTTCTTGCGCTTGAGCACGTCCAGCGCCTCGTCCTCGAAGTCCGGCGCGAGCACGACCTCGGTGAACACCTCGGCGATCTGCTCGGCGGCCTCGCGGGTGATCGGCCGGTTCGCCGCGATCACACCGCCGTAGGCCGACACCGGGTCGCACGCGTGCGCCTTGCGGTGCGCCTCGGCGATGTCGACGCCGACCGCGATGCCGCACGGGTTGGCGTGCTTGATGATCGCGACCGCGGGGGCCTCGAAGTCGTAGGCGGCGCGGCGGGCGGCGTCGGTGTCGACGTAGTTGTTGTACGACATGGCCTTGCCGTGCAGCTGCTCGGCGTGGGCCAGGCCGGAGCGCCAGTGCCGGTACACCGCGGCGCGCTGATGCGGGTTCTCGCCGTAGCGCAGCACCTCGCCGCGCTCCCAGGTGCCGCCGGTGAAGTCGGGGAAACCGGAGTCGTCCGCCGGGGCGTAGGCGTTGGCGAACCACGACGCGACCGCCATGTCGTAGCTCGCGGTGTGGGCGTAGGCCTGGGCCGCGAGGCGCTTGCGGTCGGCCAGCTCGAAACCGCCCGCGCGGACCTGCTCCAGCACCCACCCGTAGCGGGCCGGGTCGACCACGACGGCCACGTTGTTGTGGTTCTTCGCCGCGGCGCGGACCATCGCCGGGCCGCCGATGTCGATGTTCTCCACGCAGTCCTCGGGGCTCGCGCCGGAGGCGACGGTCTCGCGGAACGGGTAGAGGTTGACCACCAGCAGGTCGAACGGCGCGATGTCCAGCTCACGCAGCTGCTCGACGTGCTCGGCGCGGTCGCGGTCGGCCAGCAGGCCGGCGTGCACCCGCGGGTGCAGCGTCTTGACCCGGCCGTCGAAGGACTCCGGGAAACCGGTGACCTGCTCGACCGGCGTGACCGGCACCCCGGCGTCGGCGAGCGCCTTGGCCGTGCCGCCGGTGGAGACGATCTCCACACCGGCCGCGTGCAGCGCGGTGCCAAGTTCCAGCAGGCCCGTCTTGTCCGAAACGCCGATCAGGGCGCGCTTGACCGGACGCCGACCCTCCACCGTCACCGCAACCTCACCTTCCGTCCCTCGACCGTGGCACCGGCCCGGCCGAGTCGTTCCACCACGTCCACGAGCAGCCGTCGTTCCACGACCTTGATGCGCTCGTGCAGCCTGTCCTCGTCGTCGTCCGGCTCCACCACCACCGCCTCCTGGGCGATGATCGGGCCCGTGTCGACCCCGGCGTCCACGAAGTGCACCGTGCAGCCGGTCAGCTTGACGCCCAGCTCCAGCGCGTCGGCCACGGAGTGCATCCCGGGGAACGACGGCAGCAGGGCCGGGTGGGTGTTGATCACGCGGTTCGGGAAGCGCGTGAGGAAGTTCGTCCCCAGGATCTTCAGGAAACCCGCCGACACCACCAGATCGGGCTCGTAGGCGGCGACCGCCTCGGTGAGGGCCTTGTCCCAGGCGTCGCGGTCCGGGTGGTCGCTCAGGCGGACCGTGAAGTGCGGCACGCCGGCGCGCTCGGCGCGGGCCAGTGCCTCGGCACCCGACCGGTCCGTGCCCACGGCGACGACCTTCGCCGGGAAGTCGATGCGCTGGGTCGCGTCCAGGAGCGACTGCAGCAGCGTGCCCGATCCGGAGGCGAGCACCACCAGCTTGACCGGGACGGGCAGGTCCAACCGGCTGGAGTTCAACGCCTCTCCTTCGCCCGTGCCAAACGTCCGTGCCAAACGTCCGTGCCGAGTCTATGCTGCGCCGCGGAGCGGCTCCGTTGAGGGCGGTGGTGGGAGACGGACGGGCTAGCTGGGCTGTTCCGGCTTCTCGTCGGTGGGCGGGGGCTCCTCGTCGTCGTCCGGCTCGTCCGCGGGCTCCTCGTCCGGCTCCTCTTCGGACGGCTCTTCGGCCTCGGCCTCCAGCTCCTCCAGCTCGGCGTCGAGGTTCTCGATCTCGGCCTCGATTTCCGGCTCTGCCTCGGGTTCCGCCGGCTCCGGGCGCACCCGCGGGCCGGCGAACCAGGCGACGAGACCGCCGGGCACGGCGATCCAGCCGAACGCGGCGACCGAGGTGAGTCCGACCGGGATGGTCACCGGGTCGAACGCGCCACCGCCCAGCCGGCCGCCGGCGAGCGTGCCGAGCAACACACAACCGAACCCGACGAGCGCGCCCGCGATGCCGACGATCCGCAGCCGGGCGAGCGGGTTCTCGTCGGCGTGCCGCAGCGTCCAGCCGAGCAGCGCGCCGACCGCGGCCGGCAACAGCATCAGGACCGGCCACCAGGGCGCCGCGTGCTCGGGGACGCCGGCGAGCACCGGCAGGCCCGGCACCGGACCGCCGGTGAAGGAGAACGCGGTGAGCGAGAACGAGCCGATCGAGAAGCCCGGTCCGGTGACGAAGGCCAGGCCGCCGACCACCGCGTTGGGCAGGTAACCCAGCGACAGCAGCAGCATTCCGGCGCCGCTGCCGAACCCGGGCGCGTTGTCGGCGAACAGCTCGCGGATCGTGCCGGAGGCGAGGACCAGGCCGACGGTGTGCACGAGCGCGCCGGCCGCGAGCAGCCCGGCCAGGCCCAGCGCACCGGCACGCAGGCCGCGCACCGCGAGCGGGTCGAGGTAGTCCTTGATGGCGGCCGCGACACCGGACCGGGACGCGGCCCCCGCCGCGGCCGCGGCACCCGCGAGGACCGCGGGCACGGCGAACGCGGACAGCGGCTCCACGCGGACGCCCGCGTTGTCGCCGAAGAGGGCGATGCCCAGCCCGGCGAGGGCGTGGGCGCTGGCCACCGCGGCGATGAGCGGCACGGTGGCGCCGGGTTCGCGGTAGCCGAGGCGCTGGGTGGCGTTGGCCGCCGACCGGGCGACCAGGGCGCAGGCGCCGATGGTCGCCAGCAGCGGCAGCACGCCCAGCGGCCGCCCAGCGATCGTCAGGGGCACCTGGTAGGCGGCGAGCCAGCCCGGATCGGCCGCGCGCAGCACACCGCCGACGGAGAACTCGGCGACCGACGCCATGGCCGTGACCAGCCCGAACAGGGCGGCGACCACGACGTACCCGGTGACGATGGGACCAAGCACCGCCGCGGCGAACACCCTCGCCCGGGCCACCGGAGAGCGCTCGCCCGGGTGTTCCGGGTCAGTCACCCCTTCCCCGGACCGGCCGTACGAGGTGAGCACCTGCATGCCTCGCACCCTCGCACCCTCACTGCGCCGACCGGGTGAGCCACGCCGTTCCTCCCTCATGCGGGTTAAGCCACAAAAGGGAAATGTGGAGGGTGGGTTGCGCTGGCGCTGGACGCCCTCCCGGCGGGCGCGTGGTTCGGAGAGTCCGGCAACAGAAAACGCCCCTCCCCACACCGGGAAGAGGCGCCTTCCGAAACCGGCTCAGCTCTGCGGGCTGCCGCCGGGCGGGGTGCCGGGGTGCTGGCCCTGCTGGCCCTCGGGCTTGGCCGCGGGGTTGTAGAACTGCCCCTGCTGCGGGGCGTAGACCGTCGACTGCTGCTGGGGCGGCGTCACCGGCGGGCCGTACTGCGTGCCCGACGGGCCGGCCTTCTGCTCACCGTGGCCCTGACCGGGCTGGCCCGGCTGGCCGAACTGCCCCGGCTGCCCGTAGGGCTGGCCGTACTGCGGCTGCTGCGGCTGCGGCATCTTCAGCACACCCGCGTCGAACAGCAGCGCCGCGATCGCGACCAGCATCTGCAGGATGCCCAGGATCAGGATCACCGTGTAGATGCCCGGCGTCTCCGCCTGCTCCGGGATGTGCACGACCACCAGGATCGCGGTCAGCGCGCCGAGCACGCTGAACAGCACCGCGAACGGGAGCGTCCGCGGCGCCTTCGGCAGCACCGCGAGACCGGCGAGCAGACCACCGACGAGCAGGAACAGCACCGGCTGGTCGGCGCCCTGCGCCTCCTCGGAAAACCCGATGAAGTAGTTCACCAGGCCCAGCAGGGCGATGAACAGGGTCAGGATCATGCTCAGGTTCGCCGGCGACAGGCTCGGCCCCGACTGTGGCGCCGGGGGCTGCTGCTGGGGGAACCCGCCGGTCCCCGGGGGCTGGCCACCGCCGCCCTGCTGCGGGTATCCCGGTCCACCACTGGGGAACGTCATCGCGCTTGCTCTCCTGTCTTCGCCCGAACCGGGGTGCCGATCCGGGAACGGTTCACCGCGCCCCGGGGTTCCCGGCCACCCCATCCGGCTATCCGACGTGCCGGGGCGTCAAACGGTTGCGTCGAATTTCCGGTGCCGGAAAGCACCCCGGCCGGGCACCGCGAACGGTGCCCGGCCGGGATGTGGACCGCTGGGCGGTCAGTGCAGGTTCTCGTACAGCTCCCGGGCGAGCGCGGCGGTCTCGGACGGCGTCTTGCCGACCTTCACGCCCGCGGCCTCGAGGGCCTCCTTCTTCGCCTGCGCGGTGCCGGCCGAGCCGGACACGATCGCGCCCGCGTGCCCCATCGTCTTGCCCTCGGGGGCGGTGAAGCCCGCGACGTAGCCGACGACCGGCTTGGTCACGTTCTCCTTGATGTAGGCCGCGGCCCGCTCCTCGGCGTCGCCACCGATCTCACCGATCATGACGATGACCTCGGTCTCCGGGTCGGCCTGGAAGGCCTCCAGAGCGTCGATGTGGGTGGTGCCGATGATCGGGTCGCCACCGATGCCGACGGCCGTCGAGAAGCCGATGTCGCGCAGCTCGTACATCATCTGGTAGGTCAGCGTGCCCGACTTGGACACCAGGCCGATCTTGCCCGGGCCGGTGATGTTGGCCGGGATGATGCCGGCGTTCGACTTGCCGGGCGAGATGACGCCGGGGCAGTTCGGGCCGATGATGCGGGTCTTGTTGCCCTTGGCGACGGCGTGGGCCCAGAAGTAGGCCGAGTCGTGCACCGGGATGCCCTCGGTGATCACCACGGCGAGCGGGATCTCGGCGTCGATGGCCTCGATCACGGCGTCCTTGGCGAACTTCGGCGGCACGAAGATGACCGACACGTCGGCGCCGGTCTCCTTCATGGCCTCCTCGACCGTGCCGAACACGGTGAGGTCCTTGCCGGCGATGGTGACCGTCTGGCCGGCCTTGCGGGCGTTCACGCCGCCGACGATGTTCGAGCCGGCCTGCAGCATCTTGGTCGCGTGCTTGGTGCCCTCGGACCCGGTGATGCCCTGAACGATGATCTTGCTGCTGGAATCGAGGAAGATCGACATGTCTCTTACGCTCCTGCCGCGGCCAGCTCGGCAGCCTTGTCCGCTGCGTTGTCCATGGTGTCCACCTGCGTGACCAGCGGGTGGTTGGCCTCGTCGAGGATCCGGCGGCCTTCCTCGACGTTGTTGCCGTCGAGGCGGACCACGAGCGGCTTGGTGGCCTCGTCGCCCAGGATCTTGAGGGCCTCGACGATGCCGGTCGCGACCGCGTCGCACGCGGTGATGCCACCGAAGACGTTGACGAACACCGACTTGACGGCCGGGTCGTTCAGGATGACGTCCAGGCCGGCGGCCATGACCTCGGCGGAGGCGCCGCCGCCGATGTCGAGGAAGTTGGCGGGCTTGACGCCGCCGTGCTTCTCACCGGCGTAGGCGACGACGTCCAGGGTGGACATGACCAGGCCCGCGCCGTTGCCGATGATGCCGACCTCGCCGTCGAGCTTGACGTAGTTGAGGTCCTTCGCCTTGGCCTTGGCCTCCAGCGGGTCCTCGGCCTGCTTGTCGACGAGCTCCTCCTGCTTCGGCTGCCGGAAGGAGGCGTTCTCGTCCAGGGTGACCTTGCCGTCGAGGGCGACGATCTTGTCCTGCGGGTCGCGGACCAGCGGGTTGACCTCGACCAGGGTGGCGTCCTCGGCCACGAAGGTCTCCCACAGCTTGACGACCACGTCGGCCGCCTGGTCGCGGATGACCTCGGGGAAGTTGCCCTGGGTCAGGATCTCCAGCGCCTTGGCCTTGTCGACCCCGGCGATCGCGTCGACCGGCACCTTGGCGAGCGCCTCGGGCCGCTCCACGGCCAGCTGCTCGATCTCCATGCCGCCCTCGGCGGAGGCCATGGCGAGGAAGGTGCGGTTGGCGCGGTCCAGCAGGAAGGAGAAGTAGTACTCCTCCGCGATGTCGGACGCCTCGGTCACCAGCACGCGGCGCGTGATGTGGCCCTTGATGTCGAGGCCGAGGATGGCTTCGGCCTTCTCCTTGGCCTCGGCCGGGTCGTTGGCGAGCTTCACGCCGCCGGCCTTGCCGCGGCCGCCCGTCTTGACCTGGGCCTTGACGACGACCTGTCCACCGATCTTCTCGGCGGCGGCCTGGGCTTCTTCCGGGGTGCTCGCTACGGCGCCGGGCAGTACCGGCACGCCGTGGGCGGCGAAGAGGTCCTTCGCCTGGTATTCGTAGAGGTCCACTACTCCAGTCTCCTGACGACACACACCGCCTGAGTCACCGGTCGTCTCGCGAGGGGCGATCCGCAGGCGGGTGCTTGTTGCAAACCATGCTGCCGGACGGAGACGACCCTAGCGACCTGGGCTTTGGCTCGGGGCAGCGCATCCGGTGAACTCGGTCACCGTATGGATCCAGAGCGTGTTTTCGGGGTGTGAATCGAGCCACGCGCGGCCAGGACGGCGGCGATGACGAGCGCGAGGGCGCAGCCCAGCGCGAGCCACCAGCCCAGCCCGGCGTGGGCGCCGGTGATCTCGTCGCCGACGAGCGGCAGCTCCGCGGCCCGCCGCTCGGCGACGCAGGCGGCGCCCGCGAGCAGTGCCGCGGCGCGGGCCGGGCGGCAGCGCGGGGCGAGGACGCACGCGCCGAGGACGGTGAGGAGTGCGACCAGCAGGCCCCAGGAGGGCGTGCCGAAGCTGGACCAGAGGGCGGGTTCGACGTAGTCCGGCGCGAGGATCGACGGGGTGCCGAAGGCGCCGATGGCGAGTATCCCGGCGGCGACGAGCGGGGTGAGCAGGTCGGCGCCCGGCACGGCGGGGCCCTCCCCGAAGGCGGTGGCCGGGTCGGTGGTCTCGTCCCGTTCGACCATGCCGGCGACGACGGAGCAGCAGGCGGTGATGGCCGAGCCGACGACGGCGAGCGCGGTCCAGAGGACGCCCGGCCCCGGGGTGAGGCCGGCGCCGAACTCGGTGGCGGTGACGGCCATGGTCAGGACGGCGGTGCCGGCGAGGGGGACGGTGACCCAGGCGACCGAGAGGGCGGGCCGGGCGTAGGCGGAGGGGCCCGCGGTGAACATCACGAGGCCGAGGACGCCGACCAGCAGCCCGGCGACGAGCAGCGCCGAGCGGGACGGGCTCTGCGGGCCGTCGAGGGTCTCGGTGATGACCACCTGAGGCGTGAGGGCGCCGGCGATCGCGGCGGCCGAGGTGAGCACCGCGAGGGCGCCGGTGACGATGCGCAGGCGGCGGATGCCGGGCAGCGTGATCTCGCCGGCCTCGTCGTCCTGGGCGGCGTCCGGGGTGGTGGCGGTGGGCAGGAACGCGGCGGCGACCAGGCCGGCCGCCCCGACGAGCACGAGGATCGGCCCCGCCGCGAGCCGCACGCCGGGCAGGCTGAGCCCCGAGACGAGGTTCGGCAACCCGAGGACGGCGGCGCTGACGCCGAGCCCGAGCAACCCGCCCCGGGCGACGGCACTGCCCGACCCGGCGAGCAACACGGTGGCGACGGGCAACGCGAAGGCGAGCAGAAGACTCCCCGCGAGGACGAGGCCCGGGCTCTCGAAGGCGCTGCCGGCCGGCAGGAAGGCGTCGTTGGAGGTGAAGGGCGCCATCATGACGCCCACCGCGGAGACAACCGCGGCGAACATCCCGAAGAGGAGGCCCGCACGGCTGACTTCAGCCGCCTCGGGCCAGGCGGCGGCGGGGTCGGTGGAGGTGGGGCCGTCGCCAGATGCGGAGTTGGCTCCGAGGGTGCCGGCATCGCCTACTGCCCCGAGGAGGTGGGCCTGGACGTCCTTGCCGGAGAAACACTCGCGGCCGTGGATGCAGTCCCGTCCTTATCGGCGGCACTGGGATGCTCCGCGCCATCGGCGGAAGCACCGGGGTGGCTGCCGACATCACCGCGATCAGCGGTGGCGCCCTCCTGTGGGGTGCCACTGGGCACGGACTCGCTGGACGCCCCGCCTGGCGGTGGTGTGGCTGGCAACTGTTTCACGGCCGACGCCTCCGCAGCCGCTCGGGCGGCTGCGGAGGTGCTTGGGGTCCACGGGGTGTCCGCCTTCGGGGCGGCGGCTCGTGTTGCCATCACCCCTGCGGCGATCGCCGTGGCGTGGCCGGCCAGCAGGAGCCACAGGCCGGGCGCCGTGCCGGGGTCGGCCAGCGAGTGCAGCCGGAACAGCTCCGGGCGCGCCGCGCGGACCGGGTCCGTCAGCAGGATCAAGTCGAGCACCAGCCGTCCCGGGGCGAGGGCCGCCACCGCGGCCAGCACGCCGGCCGCGGTCTGGTGGCGTCCCTTCAGGGCGAGCACCGCGACCACGACCATCGGCGCCACGGCCAGCACCACCAGCAGCGGCACGCTGTTGAAACCGCGCGCCACACCGTTCACCACGGGCACGACGGCACCCCCGGCGAGCAGGACGGCCGAGACCGCACCCACCACGTAGGCCGGAACTGACGGGGACCGGCCCGCGGTGACCGTGTCGGGGATGGCGTCGAGCCGCGCGGCGGCCGCGCCGCCGGTGGTGTCAGTGTCCATGTGATCTCACGTTGTCGAGGGTCGGAGGAGCGGTCGGGACGGCCGGCCTCGGCGTCCGAGAGCCGCGGGCACGCCGCAGCCTGTGTCTGACACCAGCGCCCGGCGCCACCGCCTCACCGGCGATCGCGGGCCCGCGCGGTCTCGCTACCGACACCGGCGCCGACGCTAGCAAGCCTCCCAGGTTGCCCCCGGAGCCCCACGAAATAACAAACCGTGTCGCACGTCACACCAACGGCGGAATATCCCTTCTACCCAGTGTCATCGCTGCTGTTGGACGGTCGGCCCACGCCCCACGTTCGGCCCAGACGGCGGCCGGTTCTTGCCCGCGACCACATCCCTTCGTTACTGTCCCCCGGTCCCCATCACGGTCAGGTCACGATGTGGGCGACGGGCAGCCAAACCCCCGAATCGGTTGCCCACCGGGATCCCCCGCCCGGCGCCCGCTGTCTGACCCCCCGAGTAACGGAAGGCCTCGACTTGGCTCGATAC
>NZ_PQHY01000104.1:0-19503 GCF_003385175.1 Amycolatopsis ruanii | reverse complement strand
GGATCCGGTCGCCCGCCTCGTCCGTGGGCAGCGCGGCGACGCCGGCGAACGCGCCGGTCAGCCGGTCCAGTCCGTCGTCGAGGACCTCGGCCCGCCGCTCCACCAGACCGTCGGTGTAGAGCAGCAGGTCACTGCCCGGGGCGATGGTCTCCTCGTACTCGGCGATGTCGAACGCGAACGGCACACCCAGCATCGGCGCGTTCGGCCGCTCCAGGTACCGGACCCCGTCCGCGCCGCAGGTCAGCATCGGCAGGTGCCCGGCGCTGGCCCAGCGCATCCGGCCCGTGTCCAGTTCCAGGTCGGCGACCACGGCGGTGGCGAACAGCGTGCTGTCCAGGCCGCGCAGCAGGTGGTGGGCCAGCCGCAGCGCCTCCGCCGGGCCGTGCCCCTCGGCGGTGTAGGCGCGCAGCGCGTTCTGCAGCTTCCCCATCACCACGGCGGCGTCGAGACCGTGCCCGGTGACGTCCCCCACGGTGAGCACCATCGTGCCGTCGGCCCGGGTGAACGCGTCGAACCAGTCGCCGCCGATGTTCACCCCGGTCGCGGCCGGCCGGTACCGCGCGCACAGCTCCAGGTCGTCCGGGGCGCTCAGGGTGGGCAGCATCGCGTGCTGCAGCCGCTCGGCCAGCTCGCGCTCCCGCTCGTACTCGCCGGCGTTGCGCAGGCCGACCGCGGACCGCGCGGCGACCGCGGTGAGGAAGGACACCTCGTCGCCGGTGAACTCGCTGTCCCGGTGCAGCTCGAGCACGCCGAGCAGGTGCGGGCCGACCGTCAGGGGCAGCAGCAGCCGCTTCGGCTCGATGTGCGGCTGGTGCCCGGTGGCGACCCGCTTCACGTCCGCGTCCGGCGCGCTCTCCGGCCGGGGCAGCCGCCTGAGGGCGCGGTTCTCGCTGGTCACCAGCCACACGCCGGCGCAGTCGGCCAGGTTCTCCCGCTCGATGAGCCCGACCAGGGCCTCCACGACCTCCCGGCCGCGCAGCGAGGCGGACACGCTGCGGCTGACCTCGTCCAGGAACGCCGAGCGCTGGCGCTGCAGCTCCACCTCGGCGTGCAGGGCCAGCAGGCCCGCGTTGGTCTGTTCCAGCTCCGACTGGTGCAGCCGCAGCTCCCGTTCCTGCCGGGCGATGGTCTCGCGCAGCTCGCGCAGCAGATCCTCGGTGGTGGCCTCCGTCACCGTGCGCCACCTCCCGCGACGACCACCACGCACGCGTCGTCCCGCCCGCGGCCGCGCTGGCCCAGGATCCAGCCGGCGACGGTGGCCGGGTCGTGGTTGAACAGCCCGGGCCAGTCGCTGCTGCTCCACTTGTCCGAGATGCCGTCGGTGTGCAGGACCAGCCAGCTGCGGGGCGACCACGGGTACACCGAATCGGAGGGCCGCGGCCGGGCGGCGACGCCGACGATGCCGTGGCGGGACACGATGCGCTGCACGGACGTGTCCTGGTCCGGGTAGAACCGGGTGGACACGTTGCCCACCCCGCAGAACCGCATGCGCCCCTCCGCCGGTGTCAGCTGCGCGACGGCCACGGTCGCGCCGCGGGTGGAAGCGAGGGACGGCTGCATCAGCTCCAGGATACGAGCCGGCCGCAGCTCGGTGTGTGCCGCGACGGTGGAGATCGCCGCGTCACTGGCCCTGGCCGCTAACTGGCCGTGGCCCAAGCCGTCACTCAGCGCGATGGTCACGCTATCGTCCGCGGTCAGCGCCGTCCAGCGGTCGCCGCATTCCGATTCGCCCGGAGCGGTGAGGATCGCGCTGCCGATCCGCAGCCCGCCGGGCACCGGCGACGGCTCCCCGTGCCACCGCGCGAGCACCGAGGTGCCCTGGCCACGGCGGCTGTAGACGTCGAACACGTCCGCCGCGCGGCGCACCGCGCCGAGGCCGCCGCCGAGGGTGCCGGTGGTCGAGTAGCCGTCGCGCATGCTGTCCTCGATCCGGCCGATTCCCGGTCCGCAGTCGACCGCGAGCACGTCCAGCCTGCCCAGCGCGGGCACCACGCTGAACACCCCGCGCCCGGCGTGTTTGAGCAGGTTGGAGGCCAGCTCGGTGGCGGCCAGCGACACCCGGTGCACCCGGTCCAGGGGCAGCCCGGCGCGGGCGGCGGCCGACGCGGCGATCACCCGGGCGCGGCCGACGTGGCTCGGTTCGGTCACGACCAGGTCGTCGCGGGTCACGGGCCGGTGTTCCGGCGGACGGACATGCTGATCTCCACCCTGGTCCCGCGGCCGGGCACGGACTCGATCCGGAACTGGTCGGCCAGCCGCTTGGCGCCGCCCAGGCCCAGGCCGAGGCCGGAACCGGTGGTGAACCCGTCCGCCATGGCCGCCTCCACGTCCGGGATGCCCGGACCCTTGTCCGTGAAGGTCATCCGCACGGTCGGGTTGCCGCCGAGGTCCTCGACGGCGACTTCCGCCTGCCCGCCGCCCCCGTAGACCAGGGCGTTGCGGGCCAGTTCACTGGCGGCGGTGACCAGCTTGGTCTGCTGCACGAGGCTGAACCCCGCGGTGGACGCCGCCTCCCGGGCGGCGTGCCGCACATGCACGATGTCGTACTCGTCGTGGATGGCGACCGTGCTCGTCGAAGGCGCGCGTGTCACCGCAGCGCCGTCCGCACGGGCCCCGCCGGCGGGGCGAGAAGCGAGAGACCCTCCTCGACGGAGAGCGCGGTGAGCAGGCCGGGCAGGGTCAGGCCGAGTTCGACCAGGGTGATCGCCACGGCCGGCCGCATGCCGACCACGACGGTGCGCGCCGCCATCAGCGACGTGATGGCGGCGATGTCGTGCAGGGTGCGGGCGAGGAACGAGTCGATGATGTCCAGCACGGACACGTCGATGAGCACGCCCCGGGCGCGGGTCTCCACGACCTTCTCGGTGAGTTCGGCCTCGAACTCGGCCACCGACTGGTCGAGGAGCTCCTCCTGAATGGTGACCAGCAGCACACCGCTCAGGTTGACGATGGGGACGCCCGCCATCAGACCACGCCCGGTCCCGCGGACGACCCGACCTCCAGGCCCAGCCGCCTCAGGGCGTAGGCCAGCGCGTCGGCCAGCCGCGCCCGGGTGGCGACCTCGCCGAGGTCGATGCCCAGCTGCACCATCGTGTTCGCGATCTGCGGGCGGATGCCGCTGATCACGCACTCGGCACCCATCAGCCGGGCCGCCATCGCGGTCTTGAGCAGGTGCTGGGCCACCATCGTGTCCACCGTCGGCACGCCGGTGATGTCCAGGATCGCGACCTTGGCCTGCTGGGTCATGATCGCCTGCAGCAGGCTCTCGGTGGCGACCTGGCTGCGCATGCTGTCCAGGGTGCCGATCAGCGGGATGGCCAGCACGCCGTCCCACAGCTTGATGACCGGGGTGGACAGCTCGGTCAGCTGGTCGCGCTGGATGGCCAGGGTCTCCTTGGCCGCGGCCAGCGCGGACTCGACGAGCACGATCCGCAGGGTGTCCACAGCGCTGGAGAGCAGCAAGGCGCCCGCGGTGAGCAGGTCCGCATCGGCCTCCTGCTGCCACAGGCGCAGCAGCGGCTTCTTGAGGTCGCTCACCTCGACGGCGGTGCGCGCGCTCACGCCCTCGTTGCCGTCCAGCTGCGAGGCGAGCGCGGTGAGCAGCGAACGCAGGTCGTTGAAGCCCTCGGCGGCCGGGCTGTCCGCGTCACCGGCCGCGATGGCCCGGCGCACCCCGCGCAGGACCTCGGCGCTGTCGCCGGCGGCCTGGTCGGAATCCTGCGCCACGGAGCGGAAGAACGGTGAGGCAGCCCACTGCGCGACGATCGTTTCCTTTTGGGCGTCAAGGAAATCGCTGACCACGGCGGTGATCTGGCGGTCGGAGGTTGTCGTCATCGCTCCCAGGCTCCAGCATGGTGGACGGTCGCGGGCACGCGAGCACAATCCACGAAGTTCGTTGCTTTGCGGCAAACTTATTGCACACGGGCGCCGGGCGACAACCGGGGCCGAAGCCGACGCCACGATTTTGGAGAGAGTTCGAACCATGACGACGGACGAAGGCGCGACCAGGTCCGCCACGGCTTCCGTGGTGCGCACGGAGGCCAGCGGGGACAGCGGACGTGTGCTGCTGCTCGGCGAGATCGACCACGGCGCGGTGGACCAGCTGGACCAGGCCGTGGAGAAGCTGCTCGGATCCGGGGTGGTCCACCTGGTGCTCGACTTCGCGGGCCTCAACTTCTTCGACTCGGCCTGCATCAGCGCTCTGATCAGGGCGAAGACCAGCGCGGAGGAGCGGGGCGGCACGGTGAAGCTGGCGAACGTGGACCGCTACGCGCGGCGGATCCTGGACATCACCGGGCTGCTGGGGTCGTTCACCATCGAGGGTGAGGAGTCACCCACCGCCCGGGCGTGACCAAGCCCTCACGCCCACCCACGGTGAATGGCAGGTTTGGGATTCGCCAGCCGGGGGTAGCCCGGCTGGGCCATGAGCGGTTTCAAACCCGTCAGGGGCCGGTTTCCGGCGCGGTGTCGAGCAGTGGCGCCCCGCCGGCTTTCCGGTGGGCGAAGTGCGAGGGCAGATGTACCTGGAATACGAGGACGCGCAGGCGCGGGGACTGCGGCGGTACGTGCGACTGGTGACCGAGGCTCTGGGATTGGGCGGCAACGCCTACTTCGTGCAGATCGATCCACCACCGGCCAACGCGTACCTGGCGCTGGAACGGCGCCTTCCGGAGTTCCCGGACCGCGACGCGGCCCTCATCTGGAGCGAGGACACCGGCTGGTCGCTGGTCGTCGAATCGCACTGCGGTGAGGACCTGATCGTCCTGGCCTACCTCGGCACCGACGTGCTGCCCGCGCCGCGGGTGGTGGCGCGGTTCGCCGAGGACCTGTGCGACGGCGTCGCGACCGGTGTCCTCCAGCCGCCGGCGTGGGATCCGGCGGACGTCGGGGAACGGCTGGCCGCCTACGCCGCACCCGCGCTGGCCGGCTGACGCCGCAAGCAGATCGTGCCGACTTCCCGGACCCGCACTAGGCTGAACGCACCCGCAGGTGCCCCTACGCGTGTCCGGGAGGTTTCGGTGACCGAAGAAGCGTTCTCGGTGCGGCACCGGGTGACCGGGGACGCCGTCGTGGTGACCGTGTCCGGCGGGGTGGACCTGTGTTCCGCGCCCGCGATGATCAGCGAGATGGACCAGGCCCGCCGCGCGGCCTCGCCGCCGCAGCCGGTGATCGTCGATCTGTCCCGCGTGGACTTCCTCGGCTCCGCCGGGTTGTCCCTGCTGGTCGAGGCCGAGCAGCGGTGCGCCGAAGCGGGCACTCCGCTGCGCCTGGTCGCGTCGAGCCGCGTCGTGTTGCGCGCGCTGGAGGCGGCCGATCTGCGGCAGGTGTTCACGGTGTCCGAGACGGTCGAGTGCGCACTGGGTGAGGGCTGGCCCGGTCGATGACGCGTCCCGCTGATACGTCTTATTTGGACACACTGGGCGAAATGGGGGCGATGGTCGCCGGCCGCGACTGGTCGGCGAGCGCGCTCGGCCCCGTCGAGGACTGGCCCGCGGAGCTGCACGCCGCGCTGCGCCTGGTGCTTTCGTCGCGGTTTCCCATGCTGGTGTGGTGGGGGCCGGAGCTGACGGTCTTCTACAACGACGCCTACCGCCCGGCGATGGGGGAGAAGCACCCGCGCTACCTCGGTCGCCCGGCGTCGGAGTGCTGGGCCGAGGCGTGGGCCGAGCTGGGCCCGCTGACGCGGCACGTGATGACCGGCCGGGGCGCCACGTATTCGGAGAACCAGCTGCTGTTCCTGGACCGGCACAACTACCTGGAGGAGACGTACTGGACGTTCTCCTACAGCCCGATCTCCGACGACCGCGGCGCGGTGCTCGGCATCCTGGTCGCGGTGCAGGACACCACGGTGCAGGTGATCCGGCAGCGCCGGCTGGCGGTGCTCAACGACCTCGGCGAGGTGTCCGCCGCCGGGTCGGTGACGCAGACCGCGCGCTCGGCGGTCACCGCGCTGAGCCGGCACGGCGCGGACCTGCCGTTCGCGCTGGCCTACCTGTTCGACGACGGGCGGGCGACGCTGGCCGCGGCCTACGGGGTGGGGCCGGGGGAACGGGCCGCGCCCGCGGTGCTGGATCGCGGCGGGGCCGCCGTGTGGCCGTTGTGGGACGGCGAAACCCGGGTGTGCGACGGGCTGCGGCACCGGTTCGGGCCGGAGTTCGTGCAGCCGGTGGTGGTCGGCACGGCCGCGCCGGACCAGGCGGTGGTGCTGCCCCTGGTCGCCGCCGGGCGGGCCGAGCCGGTGGGCGCGCTCGTGCTCGGGGTGTCGGCCTACCAGGCGCTGGACGCGGACTACCGCGCGTTCCTCGAACTGCTCGGTGGACAGGTGTCGAGCCTGATCACCGACGCGCTCGCCTACGAGAGCGAGCGGCGGCGCTCGGAGGCGCTGGCCGAACTGGACCGCGCGAAGAGCGAGTTCTTCGCCAACGTCAGCCACGAGTTCCGCACCCCGCTGACCCTCATCGCCGGCCCGGCCGAGGACGCGCTCGCCGACACCGACGAGCCGTTGCCGCCCGGTCAGCGCGAACGGCTGGAGCTGGTGCACCGCAACGCCGGACGGTTGCGGCGGCTGGTCAACGACCTGCTCGACTTCGCCAAGATCGAGGCGGGACGCCTGCAGCCGGCCGCCGCGCCGCACGACCTGGCCGCGCTGACCACCGGGATCGCGGAGAGCTTCGCCCCGGCCGTGCGGCGCGCCGGGCTGCGGTTCGAGATCGACTGCCCGCCGTTGTCGCGCGCGGTGGAGGTCGATCCGGACATGTGGGAGAAGGTCGTCCTCAACCTGCTGTCCAACGGGCTGAAGTACACCCGGGAGGGCGGGGTCGCGGTCCGGCTGCGCGAGTCGGACGGGCACGCCGAGCTGACCGTCGCCGACACCGGGGTCGGGATCCCGGCCGACGAGCTGCCCCGGCTGTTCCAGCGGTTCCACCGGGCCCGCGGGCGCGAGGGCAGGTCCCACGAGGGCGCCGGGATCGGGCTGGCGCTGGTGCGGGAACTGGTGCGCTTGCACGACGGCACGGTGTCGGCGGATTCGGTGGAGGGGACCGGAAGCACGTTTTCGGTCCGGTTGCCGCTCGCGGCGGTCGCGCCACCGCCCACCGACCGCGCGCTGACGGTCGCGCCCGCCTACCGCGACGAAGCGTTGCAGTGGCGGGCCGACAGCGAGCCGGAGCCGGCGACCGGGGACGGGTCCGGGCCGACGTTGCTGGTGGTCGAGGACAACACGGATCTGAGCCGGTTCATCGCGCGGATGCTGCGCCCGGTGGGTCGCGTCCTGCTGGCGCGGGACGGCGTCGAGGGGCTGGAGCTGGCGCGGCGGCACCGGCCGGACCTCGTGCTGTCCGACGTGATGATGCCGCGGCTGGACGGGTTCGGGCTGATCCGGGCGCTGCGCGCGGAACCGGCCACGAAGTCGGTGCCGGTGCTGTTCCTGTCCGCGCGGGCCGGGGTCGAGGCGGCGGTGTCGGGTCTGGACGCCGGCGCCGACGACTACCTGCCGAAACCGTTCTCCGGCGCGGAACTGCTCGCGCGGGTGCGGGCGAACCTGGTGCTGTCCGGTCTGCGCCGGCGCGAGTCGGAGTTCCGGCGCGCGTTGTTCGAGTCGTTGCGGGAAGGAGTGTTCGTCGCCGACAGCGGCGGTGGCGTGGTCGAGGTCAACGCCGCGTTCACCGCGATCACCGGGTACGGCGCGGACAGCCTGCCGATGGCGTGGCCGTACCCGTGGCTGGGCGAGGACGCGGCCCGCGTGCCGGCCGGGGACCTGGTGCGCCACCTCGGCGACGGCCGTGAGGTGTCGGTCGTGGTCCGGCGTCCGGACGGCGGTGAGGCGTGGGCCGCGCTGACCCTCACGCGCGTCGCCGAGGGTGACGGGCGCGCTTGGCTGGTCGGGACGCTGCGGGACGTCACGGTCGAGAAGAAGGCGGCGGACCGGGAGGCGGTGCTGGCCGCGTTCGCCGCGGACCTGGCGGCCGCGACCGACGTGTCCGAGGTGCTGCACGCCGGGGTGTCCGCGCTGCGGGTGATCCTCGGCGCGACGCGCGTGGTGGCGGCGGTGTGGCCGACGGTGGAGAGCGGCGGTCTGGTCGCCGGTGATCCGGAGGCCGGCTCGTTCGACGAGCTGGAGCCGGAGCTGTACGAGCGGCTGGACCGGGCGCGCCGCCAGCCGCCCGGGCAGATCTGGCCGCCCGAGGCGGGCCGCGAACTCGGCGCGGCGCTGGGCAGCGGCGATTCGGTGGTGTGGGCCGAGCGGGCGGACCAGGTGCTCGGTGCGGAGGAGCGGGCGCTGTTCGGGATGCTCGTGGCCCAGCTCGCGCAGGCGCTCGGCCGGGCCCGCAGCTACGACGAGGCGCGGGCGGTCGCGTTGACGTTGCAGCACGCCATCCTGGGCCCCACGGACTTGCCGGGCGGGTTCGCGGTGCGGTACGAGCCGGCGGTGCGGCCGCTGGAGGTCGGCGGCGACTGGTACGACGTGGCGCGGTTGCCGGACGGCCGGATCGCGGTGGTCGTCGGGGACTGTGTGGGGCGCGGGCTGGCGGCGGCGTCGGTGATGGGGCAGCTGCGCAGCGCGTGCAGCGCGTTGTTGCTCAGCTACGGTGATCCGGCGCGGGCGCTGGACCAGCTGGACGGGTTCGCGCGGCAGATCCCGGGTGCCTTGTGCACCACCGTGTTCTGCGCGGTGGTGGATCCGGAGGCCGGGGTAGTGACGTACTCCAGTGCCGGGCACCCGTCGGCGGTGCTGAGCCACGCGGACGGCAGTGATCAGCTGCTGGACCAGGCGTTGTCGGTGCCGCTGGCGGTGCGCCGGTCGGCGGATCGCCCACGCGCGACGGTGCCGCTGCGGCCGGGTTCGGTGCTGCTGCTCTACACCGACGGTCTGGTGGAGCGGCACGGCCAGCCGATCGACGAGGCGATCGAGGGCGCGCGGGTGGCGTTGCGGGAGGTGCCGCGCCGCCAGTCGGCCGAGATCACCGAGCACCTGCTGGACCGGTTGCTGCCGCCGGCCGGGCACAACGACGACGTGGCGGTGCTGGTGTACGTGCACCCGCCCGGGCCGTTGCGCCTGGACCTGCCCGCGGTGCCGCGGAGCCTGGTCGAGATGCGGCGGGACCTGCGGCAGTGGCTGGCCCAGTCCGACGTCCCGGACGAGGCGGCGCAGGACGTGATCCTCGCCGTGGACGAGGCGTGCACCAACTCGATCGAACACGGGTACTCCGGAAGCGGCGAGGGCACCCTGACGCTGACCGCGGCGGCCGACGAGGGTGGCGTGGAGGTCGTGATCACCGACGACGGCACCTGGCGACCGCCACCCGCCGACCCCGGAATCCGCGGCCGCGGGGTCGGGTTGATGCGCGCGCTGATGACGGAGGTGGACATCACGCCCGGCGAGCAGGGCAGCCGAGTCCGCATGAGGCGCACCTGGAAGGACTGACGGCGCGACTACCCTCGCAGGCGTGGTCGAGCCGGTCGAGCGGGACAGCCGCGGCATCCTGCACCCGAGGGCGGGGCTGCGGCGCTTCGAGCTGACCCGGTTCCCGCCCTCGCCCGGGGTGGACCGGTTCGTCGACCGCTACTGGTTCGTCTCGTGGGACCTGCCCGAGGTGTACGAGCAGGACGTCCTCGTGCACCCGGTGGTCAACGTCGTGTTCGCCGACGACGGCGGCACGGTCACCGGCGTGCGGACCGAGCGCCTCACCCGGCGGCTGTCCGGGCGGGGCCGGGCGCTGGGGGTGATGTTCCGGCCCGGCGGGTTCCGGCCGTTCCTGGGCCGGCCGCTGGCCACGATCACCGACACGGTCCGCCCGCTCGCCGACGGGTTCCCGGCGCTGCACCCGGCCGAACCCGCGGTGATGGCGGCGCTCGCGGACGGCACCGACGGCGCCGAGATCGCGAAGCTGGTCGACGCGGCCCTCGCCCCGCTGGTGCCGGACGAGCGTCAGCCATCGGAGGACACGACCGCCCTCGCCGAACTCGCGGCCCGCGACCGTGACCTGCGGCGGGTCGAGGACCTGGCCGCCCGGGGCGGGTTGAGCGTGCGGCAGCTGCAGCGCGCGTTCGCCGACCACGTCGGCGTGAGCCCGAAGTGGGTGCTGCGGCGGTACCGGATCTACGACGCGGCCGAGCGCGCGGCGCGGGCGGAGACGGTGGACTGGGCGGCGCTCGCGGCGGACCTCGGATACGCCGACCAGGCCCACCTGACGCGCGAATTCACCGCCGTGGTGGGAGAGCCCCCCGGACGTTACGCACGGCGGTCCTGACCGGGCCCAGCTCGGCGACGGCTGGCTGCCCCGCTCGTGACTACGCCCAGCTTCGCGACGCGAGGCCACCCCCGGGAGGGGGTTGCCGTGGGGGTGGAGTGGGGCGGTGCGCGCGGCGGTCCTGACCAGGCCCAGCTCGGCGACGGCTGGCTGCCCCCGGGATCGCCGCGGTGGTTGGGCGGTGCGCGCGCCGCTTGACACGGCGGGCCCGCGAGGGGTGGCAACGGTCCGCACCACCACACCCCTCCACCTGATATATTGCAAAAAGAACAACCGCATTGCAACATACGCAACGGAGGCCATCCAGTGGACGTGCTGACGGTCGGCGAGACCATGGTCATGGTCACGCCCGAGGCGGGTGGTCGTCTGGTCTCGGGCAGCCGCTTCCTGCTGCGGCCCGGCGGTGCGGAGTCGAACGTCGCGGCGTTGCTGGCCCGCCTCGGGCACCGGGCGGCCTGGGCCAGCGCACTCGGCGCCGATCCCCTCGGCGACCTCGTGCTCGACGACCTCCAGCGCCACGGCGTCGACACCTCCCTGGTCCGCCGCGACGAGCACCGCCCCACCGCGGTCTACTTCAAGGACCCCACCCCGGCCGGCACCCGCGTCTACTACTACCGCGCCGGCTCGGCCGCCTCCGCCATCACCACCGCCGACATCGCGCGCTGGACCGCCCGGCCCGCGCGCCTCGTGCACGTCTCCGGCATCACCGCCGCCCTCTCCGGCCAGGCCCGCGAAGCCACCCGCGCTCTCGTCCGCGGCCCCGGTCTGGTCAGCTTCGACGTCAACCACCGCCCCCAGCTGTGGGACGGGGACGTGCCCGAGGTCCTGCGCGAACTGGCCCAGGACAGCGACATCGTCTTCGTCGGCCGCGACGAAGCGGAGGCCCTGTGGGGCACGACCGACGCGGAGAGCGTGCGCGCCTTCCTCGACCGGCCGCGCTACCTGGTGGTCAAGGACGCGGCGATCGAGGCGGTCAGCTTCACGCCGAGCGGAGTCCACCGCGCACCGTCCACAAAGGTCGACGTGGTGGACGCCGTCGGCGCCGGGGACGCGTTCGCGGCGGGGTGGCTCAGCGGATTCCTCGACGACCGCGACGAGATGACCCGCCTCAGGCTGGGCCACTACGCCGCCGCGCGCGTGCTCGAAGAGCCGTCGGACTTCGCCGAGCTGCCGCCCGCGTCCGAGATCGTCCCGGAACTCGGCTGATGTCCCAGACCGTCGCCCGCGCCATCGGCATCGTCGCGTTCGTCTCCCGCCGCCACCGCACGCTCGGCGAGATCGCCGACCACCTCGGTGTCCACAAGTCGACCGCGCTGCGGATTCTGCAGACCCTGGAGGAGGGCGGCTTCGTCCGCCGCGTTCCGGACCACCGCTACGCCATGGGGTTCCAGCTCATCGCCTACGGCCAGCTCGCCCTGGACCAGGTCGAGGCCCGCGCGCTGGCCCGGCCGATCCTGCAGGAGCTGAGCGAACGCTCCGGGCACACCGTCCACTTCGCGGAACTGGCCGGCGACCGCGTGGTGTACGTGGACAAGATCGACGGCCGGGGCAGCGTGGCGATGGGCTCGCGCATCGGGCTGCCGGCGATCCTGCACACCGCCGGTGTCGCGAAGGCGATCCTCGCCCACCAGCCGGATCGCGCGCGCTGGCTGTCCCTGTGCGACTACCAGCGCTTCACGCCGACCACGGTCGCCGGCCCGGAGGAGCTGTCCGCCGAGCTGGACCGCGTCCGCGAGCGCGGCTGGGCCGAGGACGACGGCGAGCACGAGGACTTCCTGAACTGCGTGGCACTGCCGGTGTACGACGCGCGCGGCCAGGTGACGCACAGCCTGTCCGTCACCGCGCTCAAGGTCGTCGCCCCGCTGGCCGAGCTGCGTGCCCACCTCGACGAGTACCGGACCGCCGCCCACCGGGTCTCCCGGGCACTGGGCTGGGGAGGAGACGACCATGGACGCCGCTGACTTCTTCGCCGCGCACCTCGACCGCAACCCCGTGCTGGGCATCTTCCGCGGCCTCGATCCACAGGCCACTGTGGACATGTGCACGCGTGCCTGGGAATTCGGTGTGGAGCTGGTGGAGATCCCGGTGCAGACGCCGGACGCGATGCCCTCGCTGCGCGCGGCCGTCGAGGCGGCGGCCGAGCGGGGCAGAAGCGTCGGCGCGGGCACGGTGACCACAGTGGACCAGCTGAGCGCGGTGCGGGAGGCCGGCGCCGAGTTCACCGTGGCGCCCGGACTGCACCCGGACGTGGTCGCCGAGTCGCAGCGGCTCGGCCTGCCGCACCTGCCGGGCGTGGCGACGGCGACCGAGATCGCGCACGCGCTGGCCCTGGGCAACACGTGGCTGAAAGCGTTTCCCGCCCGCCAGCTGGGCGCGGACTGGATCACCGCGCAGCTCGCGCCGTTCCCGTCGGTGCGGTTCGTCGCCACCGGCGGGACCACCGCCGGCAACGCCGCCGATTTCCTCGCCGCCGGATGCCGCGCGGTCGCGGTCGGTTCGGCACTGGCGGACCCCGGCGCGCTGGCCGCGCTGAAGCGAGCTATCGCAGGCTGAGCAGGTCCACGACGTCGGTGAGCGACTCGTTGGCGGCGAAGGCACGCCGCTGACGCTGGGCCCCGTTGCCGTGCTCGCGCACCCAGTTCAGCGATTCCACCACGAAGCCGAGGTCGCCGGTTTCGGTGAGGGCGCGGCGAATCCGCTCGACGAGCTGGCCGACCAGCACGGGAGTCGGGGTGAGGCGGCCGGTTTCCGGGTGCAGGGCCGAGCCCTCCAGGCCGTCGCGGGCCGCGCGCCACAGGTTGGCCCGCAGCACCTCGACGGGCAGCGGCGGCGGCGGGTAGTCCAGTTCGGACAGTGCGGTCAGCACGAGACCCCGCACCAGCACCGCCAGCGTCGTCGCCTCGCGCGCGGTCGCCGCGACGTCGCTGATGCGGAACTCCAGCGTCGGACGCTTCTCGGACAGCCGGATGTCCCAGTAGATCATGCCCCGGTCCAGCATCGCGCCGGATTCGAGCATCGCGGCCACGCGGGACTCGTACTCGCCGAGCGAGCCGAACAGCGGTGGCGGGCCCGCCGACGGCCAGCGCGACCACAGCACGTGCCGCCAGCTGCTGTACCGGGTGTCGTGGCCGCTGTCGAACGGCGAATTCGCGGTCAGCGCGAGCAGCACCGGCAACCACGGCCGGACGTGGTTGCTGATCCGCACACCCGTGGCCCGGTCCGGGATCTTGACGTGCACGTGGCAACCGCAGGTGGTGCCGGTGCGCGCGATCAGGCCGAAGTGCTCGCCCATGCGCCGGTACCGCGGGGTGGGCGTGAGCCCCGGCGGGTGCTCCTCGGCGAGCAGCGGCGTCGCGGTCGCGATCAGGCGCAGCTGCCGTTTCGCGGCCTCGCCCGCCAGCCGCGAGCGGAAGTGCGTGAGCTGGTCGAGCAGTTCCTCCGCGCCGTGGCACACCTGCGTCGCCAGCTCGACCTGGCTGCGCGCGAGCTCGCGCTGCACGTCGCCGTCCGGCCGCTCGGCGGCCTCCACCACCTCCGGACCACGGTCCGACAGGTGTCCCTGATCGTCGACGAGCAGGAACTCCTCTTCCACACCGAACGTCGGTATCTGGTCCAAGCCTCGCCCTCTCCACTCGGTGGCCGCTGTTTACCCGCTCCCCGGCTCTTCAAGCCCGGACGGCAGGCTCTTTGCCATCCCGGCAAATTTTCTTGTCACCTCAACCGGGCGCGCGGATAGTCGCCGCCATGGACGAGAAGTACGACGTTGTGGTGGTGGGTGGCGGCGCGGCAGGCCTGGCCGGGGCACTCGCGCTGGCCCGGGCGCGCCGGTCGGTGCTGGTGGTCGACGCGGGCCGGCCGCGCAACGCCCCGGCCGGGCACGTGCACAACTACCTGGGCCGGGAGAGCACCCCGCCGGCCGAGCTGGTCGCCATCGGCCGCGACGAGGTGGCCGGGTACGGCGGCGAGGTCGTGACGGGCACGGTGACCGCGGCTGCCCGGACCGGGGACGGGTTCGAGGTGACCCTGGACGACGGCCGGTCGGTCCACGCGCGCCGCCTGCTCGTGACGACCGGGCTGGTCGACGAGCTGCCGGACATCGACGGGGTCGCCGAGCGGTTCGGGCGCGACGTGCTGCACTGCCCGTACTGCCACGGCTGGGAGGCGCGTGACCAGGCGATCGGCGTGATCGGCAGCAACCCGCTGGTCGTGCACGCGGCACTGCTGTGGCGGCAGCTCAGCGCGGACGTGACGGTGTTCCGGCACCACGCGCCCGAGGCGACCGACGAGCAGCGCGAGGAGCTGGCCGCGCGCGGGATCCGCGTGGTCGAAGGCGAGGTCGCGGCCGTCGAGGTGAGCGAGGACCGGCTGACCGGCGTGCGGATGGCCTCCGGGGAGGTCGTGCCGCGGCAGGTGGTCGTGGTCGCGCCCCGGTTCACCGCGCGCGCCGGGTTGCTCACCGCGCTCGGCCTCGAGGTGACCGAGCAGGTCGTGCAGGGCCACGTGGTCGGCACGTACGTGGCGGCCGACCCGACCGGTGCCACCGCGGTGCCGGGCGTGTGGGTCGCCGGGAACGTCGCGAACGTGACCGCGCAGGTGATCGTGTCGGCGTCCGGCGGGCTGACGGCGGGTGCGGCGATCAACGCCGACCTCGTCGCGGAGGACACCCGGCAGGCGGTCGCCGCGCACCGCGCCGGGGTGTTCGCCCGTGAGGGCGAGGTCGGCGAACTCGTGGGAGGGGTGCGGCGCCATGGGATCCGATGAGTACGGCGAGGAGTTCTGGGAGGAGCGGTACCGCTCGCACACCGCGGTCTGGAGTGGACGGCCGAACCCGCAGCGGGTCGCCGAGGCCGCGGACCTCCCGCCGGGCGCGGCGCTGGACATCGGGGCCGGCGAGGGAGCCGACAGCTGCTGGCTCGCCGGGCGCGGCTGGCGCGTGACGGCGCTGGACCTGTCCGAGACCGCGCTGCGGCGCGGGGCCGAGCACGCCGCGCAGGCCGGAGTCGGGGAGCGGATCGAGTGGGTGCGGGCCGACGTGCGGACCTGGGACCCGGGTGACCGCCGCTTCGACCTGATCTCGGCGCAGTTCCTGCACCTGCGCAACGCGGAGCTGCGTGAGCTGGCCGGGCGGCTCGCCGAGTGGGTCACCCCGGGCGGCACGCTGCTGCTGGTGCACCACGACGCGCGCGACCTGGAGACCACGATGGGGCGGCCGAACGTGCCCGAGCGGTTCAGCAGCGCGGAGGAGGTGGCGAGCTGGTTGCCCGCCGGGTGGACGGTGGAGGGGGCCGAGGCGCGGCCCCGCGCCGCGACCGACCCGGACGGCAACCCGGTGACCATCCACGACGCGGTGGTGCGGGCGCGACGCTAGGGCTTGCCACCACGGAGCCGCGGTCACCGGCTCCGCGGTCACGCCTCGGGCGGGTCGGCCGTGACCCGCAGGCCACCGGCGCGGCCCCGGGTCCGCCCGCACGGAACCGCCGTGGGCGGTGGTGATCGAGCGGACGATCGACAGCCCGAGGCCGGCGCCGTTGGTGTGGGACGTGCGGTCGCCGGTCAGGCGGCGGAACGGCTCGAACAGGCCGGGCAGCGCCTCGGCCGGCACCGGCGGGCCGGTGTTCTCCACGACCAGCGCCCCGTTCACCTCCGTGCGCACCGAGCCGCGCGGCTCGTTGTAGAGGATCGCGTCGCGCGGGCGAAGCACGGGCGGAGGCGCCGGCGGCGCAGCGGTTGTCGGAATCGTCGTTCAGCGCGTTGTCCCTGCTCGGCGGGGTGGTGGGGGTGCTCACCGGGGTCGCGGTGACCGCCAGGTACGCGCTCACCCAGGACTGGACCGCAGTGCTGCCGCCGCTCCCGTTGTTCGGCGGCGCCGGGTTGACGCCGACGGAGGCGCTGGCGTGGCTCAGCTGCGGTAGGTCTGGGACAGGCGCGCGTAGGCCACGACGTTGTCCGCGTAGTTGCGGGTCGAGCGGTCGAAGTCGCCGCCGCAGGTGATCATCCGCAGCTCCGGCCCGGCCGTGTCGCCGTAGACGTCGTCGGTCGGGAACCGCGACTTCGGGTATCGCTCGACGCGGTAGACGGTGAACACGGCGGTGGTCCCGTCGGCGCGGTGCACGATCGCCTGGTCGCCGGGCTTGGTGTCCTTGAGGCGGTGGAAGGTGCCGGGCACGTGGTTGTAGTCGACGTGCGCGGCGAGCACCGCGGGCAGGTCCTCCCCCGGTGATGGGCTGCCGGTGAACCAGCCGGTGGTCACGGCGTCCTCCGGGACCTCCAGCGCGCCGTCGTCGGTCAGGCCGAGGTCGATGATCGGGCCGGTGCGGACCCCGATCGAGGGCACCTCGAGTGTGACCGGCCGGGAGTGTGGCAGGGGTCCGTCGACCGGGGTGGTGACCGGCGTGGTGGTCTGCGCCGGCAGCGCCGATGTCGGCGGCGCGGCCGGCGCGGGCTGCGGCTCGGCCGGGGAGCCGCAGGCGGTGAGGGCGGCGCCGATGGCCGCGAACGCGAGCCATCGGCGCCAGCGCGTGGTGCTCATCGGCCGGCGCGCCGCCGGAGGAGCAGCATGGTGCCGGCGCCGCCGCCGACCAGCACGAGCGCCCCGACCGCGACGGCCGCGCCCGCGTCGGTGCCCTCGTCGCCGCCGCCGGTGTCCACGCCACCGACCGGCTTGACCTTCACCTGCGAACCGCCGCCGGTGGTGTTCTTCTCCCCGAACCTGGTCTCGCACGCGATGCCGTCGTGGTCGGCGTCCAGGCGGTGCGGGTCGCTGCGGTCGGCGTCGAGGACGGCCTGGGCCTGCGCCTGGGTCGCGAAGTCGGCGCAGTCCAGGTCCGCCGGGGCGGCCTTGGTGCTCGTGACGACCGGCGGGGCCTGGGTGACGGTGCTGGACGGCGTGGACGGCGTGGACGGCGTGGACGGCTGCCCGCCCTTGCTCGGCAGGGTTTCGCAGGCCTTGCCGTCGTTGTCGTCGTCGAGGCCGTACGGATCCGACCGATCCTGGTCGAGAACGGCCTGCGCCTCTTCCTGGTAGGTGAAATCGCTGCAGTCGTACTTGTCGGTGGGCTGCGCGAAAACCGCAGGTGCCGGACCCAGCAGTGCGATACCCGCCACTGCGGCCGTGCCGAGAACGCGACTGATCATGCGCATGGGGGACGTCCTTTTCCGGGGAAACGATCTCGGGGAAGATTCAGCCGCTTTGTCGTTCCGGAATGAACGAACGTTACTCGCGCAATTCCGGAAACTGTTTTCCCGATAATGTCGGTATTCGGACCTTGTTCGCGGGTCAGAACGGCCAGTCCGCGTCCCGGCCGGACTCCAGCAGCGGGATCATCCGGAAGGCCGCGTCGGTCAGCCCGCTGAACGTGTGCCGCGTGCCCAGCCCGGACGGCGTGTTGCCGGTGGCGTACCCGGCGACGTTCCACACGTACAGCGGAACCCGGTCCGGCACACCCATCGACGCGTCCGCCGTGGCCGACTGCTCGTCGGTGACGATGACGACCCGGTCGTGGCGGCGGTAGTGCCTGCGCACCGCCGCCGCGGTGTTGGTGGCCGGGAACTTGTCGAGGCTGTCGACGAACGGCAGCAGCGACCCGCCGCGCGGAACCCGCACCTCGCGGCTGTCCCAGCCGTACACCACCACCGTCGGCCGCTGCGCCCGCACCGCCAGCGCGCACCCGAACAGGGCGGCCTGGTCGGCGAACGTGACCGCCGACCGCCTGCCGCTCATCCACATGGAGGCGGACCGGTCGATCAGGATCAGCGTCCGCCCCGGCAGGGAGGGCACGTTGGACAGCGACGCGTGCAGGGCGCGCTCCAGCGCCGGCCCCCACCGCAGCGACGGCGCCGCGCGGTAGGCGGACAGGAACCGGAACGGGAACTGCCGCGACCGCGCCACCGAGGCCGGCTCGGCGAGCCGGGCCGCGACGCGGTCGGCCACCTCGTCCGGCAGCCCGGCCTCGTCGAAGTTGCGCAGGTTGCGCAGCAGCGCCATGTACCCCATGCCCGAGATGACGGCCTGCCACGCCGCCGCGTCCAGCGGGCCCTGCAGCCACCCGGCCAGCGCCTCCCACGTCATGCCGGCGGTCCGCAGCTCCGCGGGGTCCAGGGCCGCTCGCCGACGCTCCACCGGGAGCGCCATGAGCGTCCGCCGCCGGGCCAGCACGGTCAGCTCCGGCGCCGTACCGCCACGCAGGATGTGCCCGAAGAGCGCGTCCTGCACGGCGTCCCGCGGCTGCGGGTGCACCAGGCGCAGCACGTCGGCGAATCGCACACCGCGACTACCGCTGTCCCACTTCAGGACCGACCGCTCGTCGTACAGCGCCCCGACCGCGTCGGCGACCCCGCGCTTGACCGGCTTGGGCAGGCGGCGGCCGTAGCGGCTGAACCAGTACGCGATCAGCTCGCCCGGCTCGTCCGCCCGCCGCAGCACACTCGCCACGACGGCGCGGTTGGACGGCCCGTCGTCGGCGCCGCCGTCCAGGCGTGCCTTGACGAACTCGGCCGCGCCGACGAGCGAGGCGGAGCGCATGTTCGCCTCGGTGCGCAGCCAGCGCAGGAACCGCGCCGTCCACTGTGGATCGCCGAGCGCGGCGCGGCGGACCAGCTCGGCGTAGCGGCTGTCCCGGTCGCCCGCCTGCTCGTAGAAGGTGTCCTCGCCGACCATGTTCGCGACCGCGAGCAGGAACAGCTCGGACTTGGTGTCGCGGGCGTAACCGGTGCCGCCCTGGTGGTTGACGACACCGGGCACCGCGGCCGTGACGATCGGGGACCGGTTCGCCGGTCTTCGGCGGAGCAGGTTGAACTTGGACATGCCGGCCTCGCAGGGGAAAAAGGGGAGCCGGCGACCTCGGACAGGCCCGAGAAGGAGTCGGTGAAGGTTTCCACCTCCTTGCGGAGGCGCAGGAGTCGAACCTGGTGAACCGGAAGTAACCCTCGCCTGCGCACCGGGCCTGTCCGAGGTGACCGGCGTGCGAAGATCAGGATACGCCGCAACTCCCGGATCCGAACCGATTTTTGCGGCGTGCTGGCGGCAGGGATCGTGGACAGTGTGTCGGTGCGTCGGGTTGATCAAGGCGGCCCTGGCCGATGAATGGGCCTACCTCCACGCGTCACCAACCTCGTCGGGCACTACAGCTAGCTGTACTTGGCCAGGACGTTGGTAGCGGCTGGCTGGTGTTGACATGGGGAGAGCCTCCGGTTGGGGTGTGGCTTGTCTAGGACCCACGCCAGGCCGGAGGCTCTCGTGTCACACCGTAATGCC